>JALEWQ010000138.1 GCA_022783305.1 Trueperella sp.
TATAGTTTCAATTCGTTGCCGCGGCGAAAGCCGGCGCGCATGGTGGCTGTAGCTCAGTGGTAGAGCACCTGGTTGTGGTCCAGGGGGTCGCGGGTTCAAGCCCCGTCAGCCACCCCGAATAAAACCCCGGAATCTCAACGAGAAGTGAGAAACCGGGGTTCCCTTTTGCCCCGCCGGGGAATAAGCGGGGAATAAGAAACCCAACCGCGAGCGCGCTCATGGGGCCATGTGCGGCGTGGGTGCGGGTTTCCGCCGTCAGTTGGTGTTTGCGCTAGCGGCCTCGGCCCGGGTGCGCGTGAGGTCGGAAAGGATCTCGTGGGCGGCCGCTCGGGACTCCTCGGTGCTCGGCCCCTCGCCGGCGGGCATGAGGATGGCCCGGTAGTAGCGCAACTCGTCGATGGAGTCGTAGATGTCGCCCAGGGCCGTGTGATTGCCCGTCTTTTCGGGGGAGGCGAAGTAGGTGCGGGGATACCAGCGCTTGGCGAGCTCTTTGATGGAGGAGACGTCGATGACGCGGTAGTGCAGGTGCTCGACCAGCTTGGGCATGTCGCGGGCGAGGAAGGTGCGATCCGTGCCCACGGAGTTGCCGCCGAGCGGGGCCTTGCGCGCCTCGGGGACGAAGCGCTTGACGTAGGCGAGGACCTGTTCTTCGGCGTCGGCCATCGCAAGCCCGTCGTCCCACTCGTCGATCAGTCCGGTGACGGTGTGCATGTTGCGTACGAAGGGATCCATCTGCGCCACGGCTTGCTCGGAGGGTTTCATGACGAGGCGCAGACCGGCGTCGAGCGGATTGAGCTGGGAGTCCGTGACGACCACGGCGATCTCCACGAGGGCGTCGAGGCCGAGGTCGAGGCCCGTCATTTCGCAGTCAATCCAAACAATAGGTGCTTTTTCGTTATTGATGCTCACAGCCATATCCTACCAAGCGCCCCCAGCAGGACTCGAACCTGCGACACATGGCTTAGAAGGCCACTGCTCTATCCGCTGAGCTATGGAGGCAATCAGTTTATGATACCGCCGGTATTGCCGAGGCGGTCAAATGCCGGGGAGCCTGATCGATATTTAGGGACTTTTGCGACACAATAGAGGGGTGAGTACTCCAGCATTTTCCCGAGCCAGCCTGGCTGGCCTCGTCACGCGCACGATCGAGGAGCTTCGCAAGGTCGAGCTGCCCTTGGAGATGCCCGGTGCGCGCGAGTTGATGGAGTCGCGTTCGCAGCTGTTGACCCAGCTGGAGAGCCGGATTCTGCCACACCTGCACTCGGATGAGCTGCCGGCAGTGATCGTGTTCGGCGGATCGTCGGGGGCGGGCAAGTCCACGCTGGTCAACTCGCTGGTTGGGCGGGAGATCTCGCCGGCGTCGGTGTTGCGTCCCACCACGCGCACGCCCGTTATGGTCATGCACCCGAACGACTTTTCGGCGATGGCCAACCATGCGCTCGCAAAGATGGGCAAGTACGAGGCGGTCGAATCCGGGATTGAGGGCATCGTCATTGTTGATGCGCCGGACTTGGACTCCGTGGACGACGCCAACCGTGAGCTTTCCTCGCGCCTCATCGACGCCGCGGACCTGTGGGTCTTCGTCACGACGGCATCGCGCTATGGTGACGCGGTGGCCTGGGATACGCTACAGATGGCGAACGCGCGCGGGGTGACGTGTGCCGTGGTGCTTGACCGCGTGCCGGCTTCTGCCCTGTCGGTGGTGCGGCGCGACCTGGCCGAGCGTATGGGGCGCATGGGTCTGGCGGAAAGCCCGCTGTTCATCGTCCCCGACGCCGGGGCGCACGACGGGCTGCTACCCGAGGAATACGTGGCCGATTTGCGCCAGTGGCTGGAGGTAGTGGCAAGAACGAAGGCGGCTGACTCCCTCGTGGCGCGCACCACCTCCGCGACCCTGCCGCAGCTGCGCCAGGATCTGCTCCTGCTGGCCGACGCGGTGGAAGCCCAGGAGAACGCTCTGACAGACCTCAAGGATAAGGCGCTGGAGGGGGCGCAGGCGCCGCTGGAGAAGCTGGCCACCAACATCGAGCACGGCCGCTTTGGGCAGGGCGCGCCGACGACGGCGTGGCTCTCGCTCGCCTCGACGGGCGGGCCGCTGGCTGGAATGGTTGCCGGGCGCAAGCCGAACGTCTTCGATCGTCGTAGCGGCACGCGCGACCGGGCGATGACCGCGATCTTCGACGCGGTGGCGACTTCAGTCAACGTGGCCCTGACCCAGGGGCTGACGGCGGCGCGGGCGAACGTGAACGAGGCGTGGGCCTTCGACGCCGTCAACACGCAGGCCCTTCGCCAGCGCGCGAACGAGCTGGTCGATCTGGATGGGATCGCGCAGCGCGCGGTGGACGCGTGGAAGGGCGACCTGCTGGCCAAGCACGTACCAGACAACCCGTGGCTGGGCAAGGCGGGGCAGGCGGCGCTGTTGGGTGCGGCGGCCGCGGGCATCTCGGGAGCCCGGAAGGTGGCGGAGAACCTCGGGGCGAAGGGCGCGGTCAAGGAGGCCCGCGAGGATCTGTCGAACCAGGTTCGGGGCGCGATGGATGAGCTGGTGGCCGCCTACACCGGCGTCGTGAATGAGATATACGTGGGCGACGCGGCCTCGCTGCGGCTGCGCGCCACCGAGTTTTTACACCGATAGGGGAAGTATGGATCGCCAGGCAGATGAAGAGGTCATTGGGCGGCTGAAGGCGTTGCAAAGCGCAGTCGGCGCGGGCGGGCCCTACTTCGACCCGTATGTGGCCAGTCGCGCTCAGGACGATCTGCGCCGTGCCCAGGAGCGCATGCGCCTCGGACTCGATACGACGGTCGCCGTGCTGGTGGGTGGCACCGGCTCGGGCAAGTCGACCATGTTCAACGCGATCACGGAGCTGGACTTCGCGGACTCGGGTGACATCCGCCCGACGACGGAGCGTGCGGCTGCCTGCACGTTCGACGTGGACGCCTCCGAGCTGCTGGACTACCTGCAGGTG
>JALEWQ010000033.1 GCA_022783305.1 Trueperella sp.
AGGGCCGCCGTCAGGGTCTGCGAGGACGTCACGTTAATAGCCGGGTAGGCGAACTTGTTGGCCTTCGCCCGATCCAGCATCTCGTCATATACTTCACGCGTTGCGATACCCACGTGTGCTCCTTTGCGTTGGAAACCTAACGCCCTAATTATCTCACGGATTTGGTAAAGCGTGTAGCCAATTAGTCCCCGGCTGAAAAGTGTTGCACGACGACGGCGCCGCGCCCCTAGACAACGCGCGCCACCCTCCGCGCCCTGCGACCGGAGAGCGTAGGATCAAAAAAGAGAGGAGGATCATGGTTATTTCAGATCCAAACGAAGCAGCCGCCGCGCTCGCGCAGGTCATGCGCGGAAAACGTACGCTCGCCATCACCGGTGCGGGCGTGTCCACAGACTCCGGCCTGCCCGACTACCGCGGCCAAGGCACCACCGAAAAACCCTCCATCGACTACGACATGTTCACCGCCGACCCCGTCTGGCAGCGCTGGGTCTGGCAACGCAATCACGAAACGTGGCGCCAGTTCCAGGCCCTCCAGCCCTCCGGAGCGCACACCGCCCTCGCCCGGCTGGAGACCGCCGGCCTGATCGGAATCGCCACCCAAAACATCGACGGGCTCCACACCAAGGCCGGCTCGAAGCGTGTATGGGAACTGCACGGCTCCTTCGACCGCGTGCGCTGCCTCGACTGCGGCGCCCGCTTCCCGCGCGCCGATTACGCCGCCGACCTCGAAGCCCTCAACCCCAACTGGCCTCAATACGACCGTGACCCCGCCGTCCTCGCCACCGCCGACCGCCCCGAGGCCGAAGCCTCCACCTTCAAGGTCGCCCCCTGCCCGGTGTGCGGCGGACTCGTTAAGCCCGACGTCGTCTTCTTCGGCGAATCCCTGCCCGCCTCCATGGGCGACGCCATGGAGGCGGCCCGCAAGTGCGAGGTCGCGCTCGTGGCCGGCTCCTCGCTCGTCGTGAGCACAGGGATGTGGATCGTGCGGCAGGCCTACGCCGCCGGTGCCACGCTCGCCATCATCAACTACGGCCCCACCGCCGCCGACAGCGTTGCCGACATCCGCATCGACTGCGGGGTCTCCCCCACGCTCACCGCGCTCGCCGATGCCCTCTGCTAAGCCGATGCCAGCACAAGGATGCCCGCATACACCATCGGAGATCAGCCTCTCAGCGCCATCCGAACGTCGTCGTCAAAACAACCATCCGGTAATCACTACGTAACCGTAGCTCTAAAAGTTTTGGCGCATAGCGAACCGCCAATTAGTCTTGAACAGTCATCTCCGTCGGTTGCACATGAAAGGCAAGATGATGGCCCACAGCAAGGACGCCCACACGCACATTGACCTCCCAAGTCTCCCGCAAGGCGTCAGTCCCGTCCTCCAGCAAGAACGCAACCTCCCGTGGCACATCTTCTTCGGAGGGCTACTTGCGATCACCCTTGTCGTCTTCACCTTGTGGTCCGAGGACTACGTGGGCGCCGGCCACCGGGCGATCCTCATCACCACCATCATCTTCGCCTTCTTCATGGCGTTCAACATCGGCGGTAACGACGTCGCCAACTCCTTCGGCACCTCCGTCGGCGCGGGCACCCTCTCACTCAAGCAGGCACTCGTCATCGCGGCGATCTTCGAGGTCTCGGGCGCCGTCTTCGCCGGCGGGGAAGTGACCGACACCGTCCGCTCCGGCATCGTCGACCTGGGCGCCATCTCCGGCCTCGACCCCCTCGAGTTCGCCTACATCATGATGGCTTCCCTCCTCGGCGCCGCCATCTGGCTCCTCCTCGCCACCCGCATGGGCTGGCCCGTCTCCACCACCCACTCCATCGTCGGCGGCATCGTCGGCGCCGCGCTCACCGTTGGCTTCATCACCGGCAAGGGCGGCTGGTCCATGGTCCAGTGGGGGCAGGTCGGCCAGATCGCCATCTCGTGGGTGCTCTCGCCCGTGCTCGGCGGCGTCGTCTCCTACCTCCTCTTCCGCGGCATCAAAAGCTCCATCCTTAGCTACAACGAGGCTGCCGAAGTACAGCTCGAGGCCGTCCGTGCTCAGAAGAAGGAGCTCAAGGCCCGCCACCGCGAGCTCTTCGACTCCCTGAGCGAAAAGGAACAGAAGGAGTACACCAACGCCCTCACCCGCGACCTCGCCGCCATGCGCGAGGAAGACTGGGAGGTCGACGACCTCGAATCCGACTACTTCAAGGAACTCCACCAGATCCAGGTGGAAAAGGCGCTCATCGAACCGCGCCGCGCCATCGAGACATGGATCCCGCTACTGGCCGCCGGCGGGTCCCTCATCATCTCCGGCATGATGCTTTTCAAGGGCCTGAAGAATCTCCACCTTGGCGTAACCAACGTGGGCAACCTGCTCATCATGGGCATGATCGCCGCCGTCGTCTACATGTCGGTCTATATCTTCTCCCGCACGATGAAGAAGAAGAACCTCGAGCGCTCCACGTTCCTCCTGTTCTCCTGGATGCAGGTGTTCACCGCGTCGGCTTTCGCCTTCTCCCACGGTTCGAACGACATCGCTAACGCGCTCGGCCCCTTTGTCGCTGTGCTTGACGTTCTCAGGAGCGGATCGATCGTGGAGGAATCGACCGTGCCTATGGCCGTCATGGTTGCGATGGGCATCGGGCTCATCGTCGGCCTGTGGTTCATCGGTCGCTATGTGATCCGGACCGTCGGTTCCGGCCTCACCGAGATGCACCCCGCCTCCGGCTTCTCCGCCGAGCTTTCGGCCGCCGCCGTGGTCATGGGTGCCTCCTTGCTGGGCCTGCCCGTGTCTTCCACCCACATCCTCATCGGCGCGGTACTCGGCATCGGCATGGTCAACCACAACACCAACTGGGGCCTGATGAAGCCAATCGGCATGGCCTGGGTGATCACCCTGCCGGTATCGGCGACCATCGCCGCGGTTGCGGTGTCGATCATGCGGGTGGTTTTCTAAGCTGGCAAACGGCAACCCCGCCCTCCGCGGGACGTTTTGGGCCGCATCTTCGTATATATGAAGATGCGGCCCAAAACGTCCCGCTAAAGTCAGCCAACAAGCGGTACCGGCGGCTTGAGGTGCTTGCGCTCGCGGATGAGCGCCAATAAATAAGCCTGCGTTTCCTCCCAATGCTCAAAAATCTGGGAATAGCTCAGCGAAACCGTCTCATACCCCAGCATCCGGGCACGCTGAATCCGCATATAATCCCTGTTGCGTTGCTCCCTGGTGGAGTGTGCGAAGTCGCCATTACACTCCACTATCAGTGAGCTACCAACCACCATGTCCACCCACCCCACCGTAGGGATTTGCACCTGGGGGCGCACGGGTATCCGGTTCGAAAGGAAGAACAACCGCACTCGGGTCTCCAGGCCTGATTGGGAGTGGTCGGTGGCCCATCCCAGCACACGTTGCTTCTTGTAGGGTAGATCGCGAATCAACGCCTCGACCTCCGCTACCTCTACCAGCCCCATGTTCAGCGCGGACTCTAGCACCATAAGCCCGGTCTCTGCGTCGTGAAAGCGTAACACTTGGTGAACCGCATCCCAGGGGGTGGGGATGAGGTCGGGGGCGTGGCGTCGGCTATGAACGGTGACATTTCGGGCTTTGACGATCGCTTGGTTCCGGCGGGTCAGAATGTGCAGATCCCGGTGAGGAACCCACATTCCGTACAGCTTGCACGCACTTTCGCACGCAATCGCCCCGCCGAGCCCGACCGCCCGAACCGCATCGGCATTCGCGTGAGGCAGGGCGTAGATACCGCGGCCAAGCCGGAGCAGGTGTCCAGCCTTTACCGCTTTGCCGCGAGCACTTTTAGAATGCAGGCCTACGAGCGGGAGGTCTGCCGCAGTCGCCAGACCGAACTTCCGCCTGGCCAACTCGGGGGTCCAGATCTGTGAATGAGCAGGGGCAGTGAATCCGCCCTTCGCGCCCGGACTAGCGAGAATGGGAGGCTCGTCGACTAGCCAGGGAGGCGGGCTTTCTTCCGCGTTGGCGAGCCAGGCCGCGCCGACAACTTCAGTGTTGTGATGATTGAACATCCTTCAAGTGTGGCCGGTCGAAGTAGACCAGCTCCCCGGCGAACGGGCGAAATGTGAATAGGCGGCGCACCTGAGTGGGCCGTGGATAACTTTCCGCTAAATCAGCGGTATCGCCGCGGCACAATCGGCCCGCCCTGACGGGGCTGGCGGAGTTGTCCGCCCTTGACGGGACGATTTGAGCCGCATCTTCGCATATATGAAGATGCGGCTCAAATCGTCCCACGAACGGACGTCAGCCGGCCGAGAGGCGGCGGCGCAGCTCCGCCAAGATCGGAAGGTCGGCCGGTGCCCACTGGACGTCCCCAAGCTCCTCGACCCCAAGCCAGCGCGCCTGCGCGTGCTCGGTGAACTGCGGCTTCGGTCCGACCAGGTCGCAGAAATATGCATCCAGGACGACCCGCCCGAACGGATAGTCATAGATCCCGCGGCCGACGAACTGCTCGACCTCCGCCTCCGTCAGCAGCTCCTCACGGATCTCGCGTGCCAGCGCCTCCTGCGGGCTTTCCCCCGGCTCGACCTTCCCGCCCGGAAACTCCCAGTAGCCGGCCATGTTCTTGCCCGGCCCCCGCTGCGCCGCCAAGATCTGAGTGCCCCGCTCGCCCGCATCCCGGCAGAATACGGCCCCGACCACGTGGATCGTCTTCGTCGGCGCGCTGTCGCCCGCGCCCGTACCAGCGCCACCGGCACCGCCAACGGCACCAGCGCCACCGGCACCGCGAAGCGGCCGGTGCTGCCTGACCCACTCGTGCTGGGCGATGGCCGCGGCGGCGGCCACATTGAGCGAGCGCGTGGAGCCGTATTGCGGGATGTAAACCGCCTGCGGGCACACGGCCCGCAGCTCGTCGGAGATTCCCACGGATTCCTGTCCGAACACGAGCACGGCCTTCTGTGGTAGAGCGGCGGTCTCGATGGGTTCGGTGTCGCCCGTGTTGTCGACGGCCACGAGCGTATACCCCGCCTCCGCCGCCCACTGCGCGAGGGCCGTCGCGTCGGGCCTGTGGTAGATGTTGAGGTAGCGGTCGGTGACGAGTGCGCCGCGCCGGTTCCACTTCTTCCGCCCCACGATGTGGACGCCACCCACGTTGAATGCGTTCCCCGTGCGCACGATGGACCCGATGTTGAGGTCGTGCTCGAGGTTTTCGATGGCGATGTGTAGCGCCGACCTGCTCTTTTCAAGCTCCGCGTGGATCGCCTCCACGCTCCAGTAGCGGAAGCGATCGGTGACGTTGCGCCGATCGCCGGCCGCCAGTAGTTCGGGGTCGTAGCGGGGATCCTCGGGTAGCGGTTCGCCTGGGTGCTCCTCGACCCACGGCCCGACCCCGACGATTCCCCCGATCTTCTCCCCGTTTCCCCAGGTCAGGAAGCCGTGCGGGTCGTTGTCTGTCACTTTTCCTCCTCGAGGTCGGACGCCTCAAAGAGCGCCAGGTTCACGACGCCGTCTTCGCCCGGTTCGCCGGCCCTGCCAGTCTTAGCCGCCCCCACGACGACGGCGAGGCCTGCCACCTGCGGATCGCCCACCTGCGGGCCATTCTCCCCCAACGCATCCGGCCCGGCGGACGGCCCGCCCGGCACCTGGGCGACGTCGAAGCCCACCACGACCACTGGCCCGCCGACCGCCGGCACGATGGCGCCAGCCTCGACCGTGAAGGCATCGAGGTACTGGCCGCGCGATGCCGCCGCGTGGAGGATGGCTGTGGAGATCGCGAGCGCGAGCGGCCCCTCGCCCCCGATGGCCTCGATGTTGCCGGGGCCGAGCCCGGCTTCTTCGAGGAGGTCGAGCATGGCGTGGCCGAGGAGGGGCGCGGCCTCGCGGTGTAGTGCGGCGGTGAGGGGGTCGAGTTCGCGCAGGTAGTGAGCGAGGCGCGCTTTGGGTGCGTCGTTAATTTCCATGCTCACAGCATACGACTACGGGGTACGGAGCACGGCAACGGGGTCGCGCCGGGAGGCCCACAGGGCGGGCGGGAAGGCGGAGGCCGCGGTGGCCGTGAGCGTCAGGATGACCACCGAGATGGTGACGGTTAGCGGTATCGGCGCATGTGTGTGGTGAAAGTAGGCGCCCACTGCGAGCGCCGCGATGGCCGCTCCGCCGGCGGCCGGGATGAGGGTACGCAGGATCGTCAGCAGGGTGAGGTCTGCTCGGGAGATGCCGAGTGCGCGACGCCGCCCGATGTCGCTCCGGTTGAGTAGCACGTCGGCGAGGACCACGGCGCTGATAAGTACGATCCCGCCGCCGAGTGCGATGAGTAAGGTGGTGCGATTGTGCTGGCCGACTTCCCCGGCGAGGGATTGGGCGTGCAGGTCGAGGCCGTCGGGCATGTCGATGGTGACCGCTTCGGTGCTCGGATTGCCGAGGATGCCTAGGATTTCCTCGCGGGCGTTCTCAGCGTCGGCGATGGACCTGACGAGCACCTGGACCTCGGCGAACGTGCTCTGATCGGTCGCAACAAGCCCGCCGACGAAGCGCTCATAGCCGGGCTTGGGCTCGAACACGCCCACCACGGGGTATTGGCGCCCTTCGGCCGATTCGAGGTAGCCGCTCGGCGCGGCCAGCCGCTGGCGGTCCAGCGCTGCGGAGGTGACGATCGCTTCTCCAGGGTTCGGGTATCGGCCCGAGACGAGGTCCGCCGCCGTGGTGGCGTCGGAGATCTCCCAGATGGGGATCGGGTCGACGGCGAGCCGCCCGTTGCGCACGTCGCGCGGCAGTCCAACGCCGACGCCGCTCTCAACCGCGGACAGTCGCACGATTGCTCCCATGGTCTGCGTGTTGACGAAGCCCTGGCTCGCTTTGTCGCGCACGGTGAGCACGCGCGCGGGTGGGCTCTCCATCTCGTTTAGCAGACGTTGCTCGATCGCCGCGGACCGCCCCACCGTGGAGAGCACTCCCGCACACAGCATCCCGACCACGAACGCGATGAGCGCCGCTGCCACCGGCTGCGATCGCGATGCGAGTAGCGCCAGATGGAAGATTCGTTGCAGTTTCATAGCTCGAGCACCTCGTCGGAGGCGTCGACGACGAGCGGGTCATGGGTGGCGATGAGGACCGTGCGGCCCTCTTGCGCGGCCTTCCTGATCGCTCCGAGCACATGCTCGGAGTTGTTTCGGTCCAGGTTCCCGGTCGGTTCGTCGGCAAGGATGAGGTCGGGGTTGGTCACGAACGCGCGACAAATGGCGACCCTTTGGGCTTGCCCGCCAGAAATCTGCCCCGGCTTGTGGTCCGCACGGTCGGCGAGGCCGAACGCTTCCAATAGTTCACGCGCTTGCTTTCGCAGTTCGACACGTGGTGTTCCGCGGTAGAGCCCTGGCTCCATGACTGATTCGATGATGGGCACCCGCGGGTTGAGCTCGGCGTTTTGGAAGATGAAGCCGACGCGCGAGGCGCGCATGGCGGAGGCCTGGGTGTCGCTGATGCGGGTGAGGTCAGTGCCGTCGACTAGCACGCTTCCCGCGCTCGGTTGTAGGAGCAGACCGAGGATGTAGAGCAGGGTGGACTTTCCGCGACCGGAGGCGCCGGTCAGTGCCGTGACCTTGCCGGGTGTGAACTCGTGGGTCAGGCCCTCGAATAGCTCCGGCCCTTGCGTGGTGTATGAGAAGCGAAGGTCACGGATTGCCCACACGCCCGGCCTAGTCACCCTCACTGGGGTCTCCGATTCGCACTCGTGTGCCCGAGGCGATGCCATCGACCAGCGCGAGCCCGTCCTGCGAACCAAGCACAGTGACGGGGGTATTCACGACGCCGCTCTCACCCTCCACAACGAGCGTCGCGGCGCCGTTCACATCCACAGTGATCGCGGAGACTGGCACGAGCACACCGGTTTGTGCGGGCACCACCTCGGCCAGTGCGCTCATCACCACTTTCTCCTCGGCGGGCAAAGCGTCGCATTCCGCGCCACACAGCAGGCCGTCATCTGCGAGCACATCGGCGTGGATGACACCCTGGTCGTCGGGGGCTGCGGAGCCGATCCTGCCCTGCCAGGTCCTGTCCGCATAGGTGACGGAGACTGGTGTTCCCTCGGGCACGAGCGAGACCTGTTGTGCGGTGAGGATCGTCCGGAAATGAGGCTCACCGACGACGGCGAATACGAGTCGTTCACCGCCGGTCAGGACGGCGCCCACCGCGCCGTCGTCGTGAAGGAAGAGCCGGGCGGGGAGGCTCGGGACCGCGATGAGTTCGCCGAGGGGGATCTCTCCCGTTGCCTCTCGGCCCTGGTCCTTGTGCCATTGGCGCACGCCGGCCGCGGTCTGATCGGTGAACGTGGCTTCGCCGCCGGCCGGGTAGCCGAGGGCGGTGAGTGCGGCGTTGAGTTGGCTGACGTCGTCGCCGATCAGCCCCTCATACAGGTCCCGGTAGAAGGGGACGCCGCCCTCGACCACTCGAACGGCTTGCCCGTCAACGAAGTAGACGGGATCGCCCACCGAGAATTCGGTTTCGTTCGAGCGTGCGGTGACCGTGCCCGGAAGGCGGTTGACTGCGACGGCGCGACGCTCTTGGATCGCCTCGACTGACAGGGCGATCGTTCGCCCGATGCTTCCCTCGCTTGCCTCAGCCCAGATCGGCTCGACCGTTGGGGCTTTGCTCGAGCCGATCCCGTTGACGGTGTATCCTGCCCAGAACGCCGCGCCGATCATGGCGAGCACGCCGAGGGCTGTCAGGAGTCGTTTGGATAGCATGTCACTGGCCGTAGTAGTACTGGGCGGGCGGCAATGCCGGGCATGCCTCGTACAGGTTGCGCAGGGCTTCGCTGCCTTCTTTGAAGCGGGTTCGAGATTCAGGCGACCACGCGTCGCCGACGACGTCGGGCATCCACGGTGACTCTTCGCTGTTCACGTCGTCTAAACTGGCGATCCAGGCCTCCTTGCTGGGCGGCTCCTGGACAAACTTCACGCCTTGGGCTTGCACGCACGGGACGAAGAACGTGGTGTAGTACTCGTACTTCACGGCGCGCTGCTCCGGCGTTTCCTCAGGATAGCCATAGTCGGCGGGGGTGTACTGGGCCATGCACAGCCAGACTTGGATCCGTGCGCTATCGCCCAGATTCTTCCAGTAAATGCCCCGACCGTCAGCGGACAGTTCGACAGGGTAGCCGGCCGCGATCATGCAGTCGGCCACCGGCTGCATGTCCTCAGCGAGGTCGAGCCGGCGGACGAGGTCGGGAACTGGCAGAGCCGGGTCGACCCCGAACGTGGCCCGGGAGGTCTCGAGCGCGTCGAGACGAGCGCGCTCGGACTCCTCCTCGCTCATCTTGGGAAGGGAGACCACAGTCTCCGGCTTCCACGCGGAATAGTCGAAGGTAGCTACCGTGCTCTCCTTTGCGGAGGCCTGGTTGCCCGGCCCGGCGTCACCGCAAGCGGCAAGACCAAGGCATACGGTCAGAAGGAGGGCGCACCGCGCTATC
>JALEWQ010000036.1 GCA_022783305.1 Trueperella sp.
GGCAGGCCAATGTAGCTGGACAAGAGGGCCGCGAACTCCGTCTCGCCCAGGAGCGCCTCCGTGTTTTGGCCGACGATCACCACCAGTGTCATTGCTAGCGCGAGGAGCGGACCAAAGGGGAAGAACGACGCACGGAAGGGCAGGTCGGCCGGGTCGTGTCCCTGAGCGACGTAGGCCTTCCGGAACTTATAGTGGCTCCACGCGATCCCTACCCACGTGATGAAGCCGGCAAGCCCGGAGGCGTTGACGAGCCAGGTGTAGGCCCCGCCGTCGCCGATGAGGGAGGTGAGGAAGGAAGCGGCGCCCACCACCGTGGTCGCCACCAGGGCGGCCATGGGAATGCCGTGCCGCGTCGTCGTCCCGAAGATGGCCGGCGCCTGGCCCGACTTGGCCAGGCCGTAGAGCATGCGAGTCGACGCATACAGCCCTGACGTGCCCGCGGAGAGCACCGAAGTGAGGATGACGGCGTTCATGATCGCGGCCGCCGCGGCGATGCCCGCCCGCTCAAAAACGAGGGTGAAGGGCGAAAGCGCGATGTCGCCGTCCGGGTTGAGCAGGGCCGGGTCGGTGTAGGGGATGAGGAAGCCGATCACGGCAATCGCGCCGATGTAGAAGATGAGGATACGCCAGAAGACGGCGCGGATGGCCTGGGGAATCGTACGATCGGGATCCTGAGCCTCACCCGCAGCGATACCAACCATCTCGGTGCCCTGGAAGGAGAAGCCGGCGATCATGAACACCGACAGGATGCCCATGCCACCGCCCACGAACGGAGCCTCACCGGTGGTCCAGTTCTTCGTGCCGGGGGAGTCGCCACCCATGATGCCCGCGATCATGAGCACGCCGAGGACGAGGAAGACGAGGACGGTGACCACCTTGATCGCCGCGAACCAAAACTCGCCCTCGCCGAACGTGCGCGCGGAGATCGCGTTGATGATAAAGAGAATGGCGAGGAAGAGGGCCGACCACACGATCGACGGCGTGTCCGGGAACCAATACGCCATGACCAGGGCGGCGGCCACAAGCTCAGCGGCCACGGTGATCGCCCAGTTGAACCAGTAGTTCCACCCCATCGCGAATCCGAACGACGGGCTGACGTAGCGCGTCCCGTACTCGCCGAAGGAGCCCGCCACGGGGGAGTAGGTTGCCATCTCGCCCAGCGATTGCATGAGGAAGAAGACCATCACGCCGATCAGCGCGTAGGCAAACAGTGCGCCGCCGGGGCCCGCCTGAGAGATCGTCGCGCCGGAGGCGACGAAAAGCCCGGTGCCAATCGCGCCGCCGATTGCGATCATGTTGAGGTGGCGCGCGTGGAGGCCGCGGTGAAGACGTCCGGCCGCGTCCTGGGAAGCGGCGGATTCGTGGGGGGCGCCGGGGGAGGCCGTGTTGCTAGCGCTAGGTTCGGTAGTCATGAAAGTCTCCGTAACAGGTGATCGTGGACTGATGCGTTATCCTACACCCGGCAACTATTCGGATTTTCAGGTCGTCTACGCCTCGGGACGCACGACGCCGCAGCCGCACGACGCCGCAGCCGCACCACGCCCGAGGCGCGCGGTGAAGCGCCGCATCGTCCCTCGGTGGACGCAGGCCGCGGCCGAGCCGGCGGCGTGTGGGTAGCGCCACGCCACCGTTTCGCTCACAATCTTTGACCGGATTGGCGCCAAACCGCTATTCTTAAACGCGGTGCCCGTCCCACGGGGTGGCGTTGCGGCGCCGGAATGGTGATAGTTGCTCATGCCGCCGGCGATAAAGACAGCCCGTGGGTGTGTGGAAGGTACGGTGTCCTTTCGCATGCACGTTCGACCGAGCAGGCGGGCAGTTCGACGATCTGAACTCATATACAGGAGAAATAGTGCCTACTATTCAGCAGCTGGTCCGCAAGGGCCGCTCCAGCAAGGCGTCTAGCTCCGCGACCCCGGGCCTGAAGAGGAGCCCGCAGCGTCGCGGCGTTTGCACGCGTGTTTACACGACCACCCCGAAGAAGCCGAACTCGGCACTTCGCAAGGTTGCTCGTGTTCGCCTTTCCTCCGGCGTCGAGGTCACGGCTTACATCCCCGGCGAGGGACACAACCTCCAGGAGCACTCGATCGTGCTCGTCCGCGGCGGCCGCGTCAAGGACCTCCCCGGCGTTCGCTACCACATCGTCCGTGGCGCGCTCGACACGCAGGGCGTGAAGAGCCGCGGCCAGGGTCGTTCCAAGTACGGTGCGAAGAAGGAGAAGAAGTAATGCCTCGTAAGGGTCCCATCCGCAAGCGCCCGCTCGTCAACGATCCGGTCCACGGCTCGCCCGTCGTCACCCAGCTGATCAACCGGGTCCTGCGCGACGGCAAGAAGTCCACCGCAGAGCGCATTGTCTACGGCGCGCTCTCCGGAGTCGCCGAGAAGACCGGCCAGGAGCCGCTTGAGGTTCTCAAGCGCGCACTGGACAACATCCGCCCGCAGCTCGAGGTTCGCTCCCGCCGCGTCGGCGGCGCCACCTACCAGGTGCCGACCGAGGTCAAGCCGAACCGTGCGAACGCCCTCGCGATTCGCTGGCTCGTGGACTACGCGCGTGACCGCCGCGAGAACACGATGCTTGAGCGCCTCCAGAACGAAATCATGGACGCATCCAACGGCCTCGGCGCCGCTGTCAAGCGCCGCGAAGATGTCCACCGCATGGCTGAGGCCAACCGCGCCTTTGCTCACTACCGCTGGTAAAACGGCCGTCTGGCCTGAATTTTAGGAGAGCCTAAACGTGGCACATACACCACAGAAGGACCTGAACAAGGTCCGCAACATTGGCATTATGGCGCACATCGACGCGGGTAAGACCACGACGACCGAGCGCATTCTGTTCTACACCGGCCTGAACTACAAGATGGGCGAGACGCACGACGGTGCGTCGACGACCGACTGGATGGAGCAGGAGAAGGAGCGCGGCATCACGATTACGTCGGCTGCCGTCACCACCTTCTGGCACAACAACCAGATCAACATCATCGACACCCCCGGCCACGTCGACTTCACGGTCGAGGTGGAGCGTTCCCTTCGCGTCCTCGACGGCGCCGTCGCGGTCTTCGACGGTAAGGAAGGCGTTGAGCCGCAGTCTGAGACCGTGTGGCGTCAGGCTGACAAGTACAACGTCCCGCGCATCTGCTTCATCAACAAGATGGACAAGATGGGCGCAGACTTCGACCACGCCGTCCAGACCATCCGCGATCGCCTCAAGGCAACCCCGCTGGTGATGGCCTTCCCGATCGGTGCCGAGTCCGAGCTTTCCGGCGTCGTCGACGTGCTGAACAAGAAGGCGCTTCGCTTCCCGGCGAAGGACGACAAGGGCAAGGACACCTTGGGCGCCGTCGTCGTCGAGGAAGAGATCCCGGCCGAGCTCGCCGACAAGGCGGAGGAGCTCTACAACGAGCTCGTCGAGACTGTCGCCGAGACCGACGAGGCCCTCCTCGACAAGTACCTCGGCGGCGAGGAGATCACTGTTGACGAGCTCAAGGCCGGCATCCGCAAGCTGACCATCGCTGGCGAACTCTACCCGATCTTCGCCGGTTCGGCCTACAAGAACATCGGTGTGCAGCCGGTGCTCGACGCCGTCGTCGACTACCTGCCCTCGCCCCTCGACATCGGGGTCATCAAGGGCATGGACGTCAAGGACGAGGAAGTGGAGATCGAGCGCAAGCCCTCCCCGACCGAGCCCTTCGCGGCACTTGCCTTCAAGATCGCAGCGCACCCGTTCTTCGGCCGCCTGACCTACATCCGCGTCTACGCGGGCCGCATCGAGCCGGGCGACCAGATCCTCAACGCCTCCAAGGGCAAGAAGGAGCGCGTGTCGAAGATCTTCCAGATGCACTCCAACAAGGAGGAGCCGGTCGAGTCGGCATCGGCGGGCAACATCTACGCCGTCATTGGCCTGAAGGACACGACGACGGGCGACTCGCTGTCGGCGATCGAGGCCCCGATGCTGCTTGAGTCGATGACCTTCCCGGATCCGGTGATCCACGTGGCCGTCGAGCCCAAGTCGAAGGCCGACCAGGAGAAACTCGGCATCGCCATTCAGAAGCTCGCCGAAGAGGACCCGACCTTCACTGTCCGTCTGGACGAGGAGTCCGGCCAGACCGTCATCGGCGGCATGGGCGAGCTCCACCTTGATGTGCTCGTGGACCGCATGAAGCGCGAGTTCAAGGTCGAGGCGAATGTCGGTGCGCCGATGGTCGCCTACCGCGAGGCCATTCGCGGCAAGGCCGAGCACATCGAGTACACCCACAAGAAGCAGACGGGTGGTTCCGGCCAGTTCGCGAAGGTTATCGTCACCTTCGAGCCGCTGGAGGAGAACGAAGAGGGTATCACCTACGAGTTCGTGGACAAGGTCACCGGTGGCCGCGTCCCGCGCGAGTACATCCCGTCGGTCGACCAGGGAATCCAGGCGGCCATGGAGAACGGTGTGCTCGCCGGCTTCCCGATGGTCAACGTGAAGGCCACGCTCGAGGACGGCGCCTACCACGACGTCGACTCCTCGGAGATGGCGTTCAAGATCGCCGGCCAGATGGTGTTCCGCGAGGGCATCAAGCGAGCCAAGCCGATCATTCTCGAGCCGATCATGGATGTCGAAGTCCGTACCCCGGAGGAGTACATGGGCGACGTCATCGGTGATCTCAACTCCCGTCGTGGGCAGATCGCCTCGATGGAGGATGCCACTGGCGTCAAGATCGTCCGCGCCCTGGTTCCGCTTTCCGAGATGTTTGGTTACGTCGGCGACCTGCGTTCCAAGACGCAGGGCCGCGCGGTGTACACCATGCAGTTCGCGAAGTACCAGGAAGTTCCGAAGAACGTCTCGGACGAGATCATCCAGAAGGCTCACGGCGAGTAAGCCGCTGGAATTTACAAGTAAGTAGTAGAAAAGTAAGATTCATTTAGCGGTGCGCCCACGCGTACCATCAAGCTGAAGAGTCAATCTAGTCCCAGGAGGGCGCAAGTGGCCAAGGCCAAGTACGACAAGTCCAAGCCGCACATGAACGTCGGCACCATCGGTCACGTCGATCACGGTAAGACGACGACGACCGCCGCTATCACCAAGGTGTTGGCGGACAAGTACCCCGATCTGAACGAGTTCACCCCGTTCGACAAGGTCGACAACGCTCCGGAGGAGCGCCAGCGTGGTATCACCATCAACGTCTCCCACGTTGAGTACCAGACCCCGAAGCGTCACTACGCTCACGTCGACGCCCCGGGCCACGCCGACTACATCAAGAACATGATTACCGGCGCTGCTCAGATGGACGGCGCGATCCTCGTCGTCGCCGCGACCGACGGCCCGATGGCGCAGACCCGCGAGCACGTCCTGCTCGCTCGCCAGGTGGGCGTGCCGGACATCATCGTCGCTCTGAACAAGTGCGACATGGTCGACGATCCGGAGCTCATCGAGCTCGTTGAGATGGAGGTCCGTGACCTTCTGTCCTCGCAGGAGTACGACGGCGACAACGCCCCCGTGGTCCAGATTTCTTCGCTCAAGGCTCTTGAGGGCGATGAGAAGTGGGTTAACTCGGTGCTCGAGCTCGTCGACGCCGTTGACAACTACTTCCCGGATCCGGTCCGTGACCTCGACAAGCCGTTCCTCATGCCGATCGAGGACGTCTTCACCATCACCGGCCGCGGCACCGTCGTGACCGGCCGTGTGGAGCGTGGCGAGCTCGGCCTGAACGAGGAGGTCGAGATCCTCGGCATCCGCGCCCCGCAGAAGACCACCGTCACCGGTATCGAGATGTTCCACAAGCAGATGGATCACGCCGACGCCGGCGAGAACTGTGGTCTGCTGCTTCGCGGCACCCGCCGTGAGGACGTGGAGCGTGGCCAGGTTGTTGCTAAGCCGGGTACCATCACCCCGCACACCAACTTCGAGGCCCAGGTTTACATCCTGAAGAAGGAGGAGGGCGGCCGTCACAACCCGTTCTTCACCAACTACCGTCCGCAGTTCTACTTCCGCACCACGGACGTCACCGGCGTCATCACGCTGCCCGAGGGCACCGAGATGGTTATGCCTGGTGACAACACCGAGATGACGGTCGAGCTGATCCAGCCGATCGCCATGGAAGAGGGCCTCGGCTTCGCTATCCGCGAGGGTGGCCGCACGGTCGGTTCCGGCCGCGTCACCAAGATCATCAAGTAATGATGGCGCTCTAGCGCGTATGTGAGTGTGCCCCGGTCGGTTTTCCGGCCGGGGCACACTTGTATGTGAACCTTGTCGTGGAGTTTACGCTCGAGCGTAAGAAAGAGGTATCATTTCGGTAATCCGAAAAAAATAATTCGGTATAGCGAAAAGAGGTCAATGTGGACGTGCGTTCTATCCTGCGTGAGGCGGGCATTAAGAACCCTTATGTTGAGGAATACGTCGAAAAGTGGGTGGAAATCACCCAGCCAGACGCTGTCGAGGTTGTTGACGCGAAAGACGACGCG
>JALEWQ010000046.1 GCA_022783305.1 Trueperella sp.
TGTGGGGTTTTTGGAAAACTTCTTGCCAATTTAGAAAATCAATTGCGTTAGTTGGATCTTAGTGGTGATATAGGAAACACAACCGTCGTCGATGAAGTGAGGCATCCATGGCTAGCGAACAGGGTTTTGCTACTGTGAGCCCCGATCTGCTTGAGTCCGCCTACCGGCTCATTCGCGCAGGCGCGGCCAAGAACCGTTCGGACTTGAGCGAAAAGCTCGGCGTGTCGTCGTCGACGGCGTCGAACATCGCCCGCTCCCTGGTCAGCCAGGAGCGCGTGCGCGAGGTGGAACCCGCCTCCCACGCTCGCGGCCGGCGCTCCACCCAGCTGGAGAGCATCGCCCCGCCCGTGCTCGTCGCGGCCGCGGAAATCGGCACAAGCCACGTTCGCTACGCGCTCTCTGATCGCGTTGGCCCGATCGTGGAGGCTCAGGAGGTGCCGATCGACCTCACCCCCGGCCCGCGCCCGGTCCTCGAACGGCTGGTGGAGCTGTGGCGCGAGCTACGCGACCGCGAGTTTCCCGGCGCCGACATCCTCGCCGCCGGCATCGCGGTTCCCGGCCCGGTGGACGCGAGCACGCGGCGAATCGTCTTGCCCTCGCGCATGCCGGGGTGGCACGACGCCGACGTGCGCGCGATCGTTGCCGAGCTGGCGGACGTGGATTGCGTGGTGGAGAACGACGCGCGGGCGGCGGCGCTCGGCGAGGCGAGTGTGCGCGGCCCGGAACACCAGCCCCTGCTCTACATTAAGGCCGGCTCCGGGATTGGCGGCGCGCTGGTGATCGACGGCAAGATTTACACGGGCGGGATGGGTATCGCTGGCGATGTGTCCCATGCGCGCGTGGTGGAGGATTCGCCGTTTGTGTGCGGGTGCGGGAAGTCGGGCTGCTTGGAAACCGTGGCGTCGGGCGCGGCGATTCGCCGAGACGCGGCACCGTTCATGGAGCTGGGTTCGATGGCGGAGCTGGTGGAGGCGGGCCAGAATCAGTTCCCGCACATCACCCAGCTGATCCGCAATTCGGGGATGCTGGTGGGTAAGGCGCTCGGGCCGCTGATTAGTTTCGTCAACCCCTGCGACGTGGTGGTGGGCGGCGCGATGAGCGAGCTGACCGCCTTCATGAACGCGTTTCGGGTTTCGCTGCTGGGTTCGGCGGTGCCGATGGCGACGGAACGGCTACGGATCGAGGCGGCGAGCCTGGGCGCGAATTCGGCGCTGACGGGGATAGCCCGCAGCGCCCATGACCTGGTGGTCAGCGCTCCGGTGCAGTGACGGGAGAGATTGTGGATAACACGTATGAGCATCGAACCGGGCCGGCGGACTTGGCCGCCCGCACCACCTACCCGGCACACGAGGTGCCGCAGTGGTTCACGGAGGCTAAGCTCGGCTTCTTTATCCACCTGGGCATCTATTCGGTGCCGGGTTGGGCCTACCGGCGCGCGGAGGGCCGCACGACGCCGCCCGAGCTGGCCTACGACTATCACGAGTATGCGGAGTGGTACGCCAACACGGTGCGCATCGCGGGCTCGCCGTGCGCGACGTGGCATGAGGAGACCTTCGGGGTGGGCACCAGCTATGAGGACCTCGCCTTTCGCTTCGCGCCCTCGCCGGAGAACGTGGCCAACCTGGTCGCCACGCTGGTGGCGGCGGGCGGGCGCTACATCGTGCCGACCACGAAGCATCATGACGGCTTTTGCTTGTGGGACACGGCAACGACGCCGTTTTCCTCCGTCTCCCGTGGTGGCCCGGACGTCATCTCCGTGGTCGCGGACGCCACCCGGGCGGCCGGCGCCCGGCTCGGCCTGTACTTTTCCGGCGCGCTCGACTGGCACGTGTCCCACTTCCCGCCCATCCGCTCGGACGAGGACCTTTTCGCCTTTCGCCGCAACGACGAGGCCTTCGCCCGCTATGCCGCTGGCCAGCTGAGCGAGCTGATCGATCGCTTCCATCCGGACCTTTTGTGGAACGACATCGACTGGCCCGACGCCGGCAAGGGGCCGCAGGACTGGGGGTTGTCCGCCATCCTCACCCGCTACCTGGCCGAGCACGAGGCCACGATCAACGACCGCTGGGGGATCCCCTTCCACGGCTACCTGACCCGCGAGTACACGAAGGTGGACAAACCGCTTCCGGAAATGTGGGAGTCCACTCGCGGCTTGAACCGCTCGTTTGGGTACAACCGCAACGACAACCCCGCCGACCGGCTCAGCGGAGCCGAGGCGGCCTGGCTACT
>JALEWQ010000067.1 GCA_022783305.1 Trueperella sp.
AGCTTACGGCCGTTGCGGGTCTGCCCGGCCGTTGCGGCCCGGCGGAACCTGCGCCCGCGCGGCTCGCCTAGCTGACCAGTGCCAGGACGAGCGCGAAGACCCCTGTCCCGGCAAGCAGCGAAACCAGTACCTTGCGAAAGGCCAAGTGAACGCCGAGCGTCGTGATGACGCCGGCGGCCGGCGGCATCCACGATTCGGCGCTGGCAAAGGTGACATCCTGGAGAGTGAAGATCACAAGGACCAGCATGACCCCCGCAGGCATGGATGCGCCAAGGTAGGCCAGGGTTTTCGAGTCGCGGACCTTCGCCAGAAAAACGAAGGGGGCAGCGCGCAACGAAAAGGTAATTGCGAACACGATAGCGGTGACCGCGATGATGTATCCGGTCATGGCATATCATCCCGTCGTCTCTGCGTGGCTACCGTCGTCGTCGGATTGAGGCGCGAGGCTATCAGGAGCGCCCCCGTCAAAGTGGTCAGGGCGACAGGCAAGTACATGGAATCGGGCAGAACCAGCATTCCCACACCGATAATTCCCGCCAGCGCGAAATCGAGGCGCGTCCGGTTAGCTAAGTACGCCTCCGTCATGAGCACGATGAAAAGCGACGTGAGGACAAAGCTCAGGATACGGCTGTCGATCGGAACGCTCAGACCTATCAGCGCACCCAACGTACAACCTGTGGTCCACGTGGCGTGGGCAAAGAGCTGCGTCCATAGCACCCGCTCACCAGTGAGTACGTCGGGCGGTTTGGATGCCACGACGGCGTAGACTTCGTCGGTCAGGGCATGAATCGAGTAGAGCTTGGCGAGCTTGCTATTGACCAGATGGAGCGGAAAGCTGATCCCGTAGAACACGTGACGGAACTGGATAAGAACAGTGGCAAGCGCGATAGCGGCCAAGGGTTCGCGGGCAACGATCATCGGCACAATGAGGTACTGCATCGAGCCGGCATACATAAACACCGCAAAGATCGGCGCCCACCACCAATCCAGCCCGGCGCCCGTCAGCGTCATGCCCATCCCCATCCCCAGCGGAATGTAGCCAAGGCCTACAGGCAACGCATCGCGGACACCGAGGGCAATCGTAGAACGGACGGTTGTGGACATATACCGAATCTAGGAGCGGCGCTGGCGGCAGGCAAGTCTGTCCGTTTCCTGATCCGCCGTAGATGTGCAGGCATGCGACGTCATTGCCTTAGTTGTAAAGAATCTTGTATTGCTTACTAAGTTGGTGCACGTGAGACGCGATTTACACTACCATCCTTAACATCACATTGGAGCGCCTCAGGTTTTTAGGTCCACATGACTTGAGTGTTGTCTAAAGGTAGCCTGCCTGTGGGTGGGGAGATTGGATGGCGGGGAAGCTCAGTAAGCACACTCCCGAGCAGATTGTTCGTCAGCTTGATAAGGCTCGGGAGGTAAAGAAATCAGGTTCGAGCACGGCTCAGATCCTCACACAGCTGGAGACTAGCGAGGCAACGCTGAATCGGTGGCAGGCAACGTATGGGGCGATGACCAAAAGCGAGGCAAATAACCCCAGCGACTGCGCGAGGAAAACACACGCCTGAAGCGCCTGTTAGGCCAAGCAGAATTAGAGAACGCGGCGTGAAAAGAACTGTCGGAGAGAAACATCTAAGCCCATCACCGCCATGATACCGTGTGGCATCTGGTTGGGTTGGGCGCATATTCGGTAAGTTGGGTTCTTGATGTGCAAGATGACTAACACATTCGCTTCAGTTTCGCTTGCGAATTCAATCGAAGTCGTCCGTGTCTTCATTCCACTGCAAAGTGTAGATGAAGATTGTAGATGGTCATCGTGGAAGACGGTAATAGGAGATTCACTTAACCTATTTGCCGACTCCGACTTGCGCGAGATTCTTGAGGAACACCAAATCACTGAATGGACAGTAGCTGAAGGAACAGCCCCTGAGCGCTTTG
Source organism: Trueperella sp. (assembly GCA_022783305.1). Classification (GTDB taxonomy): domain Bacteria; phylum Actinomycetota; class Actinomycetes; order Actinomycetales; family Actinomycetaceae; genus Trueperella; species Trueperella abortisuis. Next base: position 1,936 of record JALEWQ010000067.1, read on the forward strand.
TTCGGGCAATTTACCAGCTGAGCTTGATACACGGAGATGGGCCTTGGAACGTATTGCCCTACCGGGGAATCACGCTTACGCAGTGGGCGACAATCAAACAAGACGAAATTCTGTCACTTTTCTTCTCAGAATGGGTACAGCTCAGTTATCCGGGAATCCTTATCTCCCCTACCTTTCAGGTGTGGATATACGCCCTAGCTAACCGGCATGGTGGAGCCCTGCCCGAACTCTCACCATCGCGCCCTCGGGAACCGCAACCGCGCACGGCATCGAGAACTCACGCGCTGGGAAATTGATCTCCTGCACCGGATGACCGGCGGCGTCCTGGAGCCCCTCCGCAGGCACCCTCATCGCTACCGGCGCCGAACCTGGAAAAAGAATCTCCATCTCCTTGCCCGGTGCCAGCTTGTTCTTCGCGTGCAGACGCAGGCGGCCGGTTACGGCGTCGTAGTCTGTGACAATTCCAGCAAGCAGCCACTCGTTGATATAGCCGCCCTTATGGATTTCCTCGCCCGCTGGGCGCTCGGGATAGTAGAAGCCGGTGCAGTAGGCACGGTGCGTGACCTTGAACGGCTCATCGGCAAGCCACGGCGAAAAAGTAACCGGGACGGGCGGCCGGGCGTCGCCAGGAAGGTGGACCTGGTCATGGAAGGGGACGAGCGCGTTGCCGGCGGAGTCCTCGAATCCGCGCTGGACCATATACTCCCCCACGGCGGTCTTGTAGGCGTTGGTCATGGCGGCCACGTAATACGCGCTCTTCGCTCGACCCTCGATCTTGAGGGAGGTCACACCGGCATCGAGGATGTCGTCGATGTGGGTGAGCGTGTTCATGTCGTTTGAGTTGAACAGGAACGTCCCCTGGTCCGTAATCTCCACGGGAATAAACTGGCCCGGCTTACGCTCCTCGACCACGTGGTACCTGTAGCGGCAGGATTGAGCACAGTCTCCGTGGTTGGCGTCGCGACCGGTGGTGTGCTGGGAGATGAGGCAGCGCCCGGAGAAGGCCATGCACATGGAGCCGTGGACGAACGCCTCAATCTCGAGCTCTGGAGGGGTGTGGGCGCGCAGCTCCCGGATATCAGAAAGACTGAGCTCTCGGGCGAGGACCACGCGGGTAGCACCAAGCTGGGCCAACGCGTTCGCGGCCTGGTAGTTCGTCACGCCCGCCTGCGTGGAGACGTGGATGTCCGTGTTCGGCGCGACTTTACGTGCGGCCATGAGCACCCCGATGTCGGTGACGATGAGGGCGTCTACCCCAATCTCCCCCAACCGTCCCATGTAGTCGTTCATGGAGGCCACCTCGACGGAGGTGGGCAGGATGTTGCAGGTGACGAACACGCGCCCGCCACGCTCGTGGGCGTAGGAGACAGCCTGATCCACATCCTCGAGCGTGAAGTTCTTCGGAGCCGAGCGCATGCCAAACTCCTGGCCGCCGAAGTAGACGGCGTCAGCGCCGAAGTCGAAGGCTGTCTTCAGGGTGGCGAGATTGCCGGCCGGTGCCAAGACCTCGGGGCGAATGCGGCGGCGGACGCCAAATGGTTCAATCACGCCCGTAAGCATAGCCGCCAGGGCGGCACCCGGCCAGCTGCCGCCCCGTCAGCCCGCCCTGTCAGCCCGGCAGAGCCGGTTTCTGTCCCGCGCCCGAAGCCGGTTGCGCTACCGCGTAGGCAACTGGTGAGATTTTGCCCGCAAAGCCACGTTTTGCCGACGAAACTCACCAGATTCACCACTTAGCCACAGGCGAGCCAAACTGCACGCGCCTAGCAGCCGCCAGCCCAGCAACCAGTCGGCAGCTACCAACCACGCTCGGCAAGCCGATGTGGAGCCGGTAGGTCGGCCACGTTGATCCCGACCATGGCCTCGCCCAGGCCGCGAGAAACATCAGCGATGAGCTGCGGGTTGTCATAGGACGCTGTGGCCTTGACGATGGCGGCGGCCCGCGCCTTGGGATCGCCGGATTTGAAGATGCCCGAACCGACAAACACGCCGTCAGCGCCGAGCTGCATCATCATGGCGGCGTCGGCCGGGGTTGCCACGCCGCCGGCAACGAAGAGTGGTACGGGCAGCTTGCCGTCGCGGGCTACCTGGGTTACGAGGTCGTAGGGGGCTGCGAGCTCCTTGGCCGCCACATAGAGTTCGTCGTTGGTCAAGCCCTTGAGCGCGGCGATCTCCTTGAGGATCTGCCGGATGTGCTTGGTGGCCTCCGAAACATCACCGGTGCCGGCCTCGCCTTTGGAGCGGATCATGGCGGCGCCTTCGTTAATGCGGCGCAAGGCCTCGCCGAGGTTGGTGGCCCCACAGACGAAGGGCACGGCGTAATCGCGCTTGTTGATGTGGTTGGCGTAGTCGGCGGGTGAGAGCACCTCGGACTCGTCTACCCAGTCGATGCCGAGAGCCTCGAGCACCTGGGCCTCGACGAAGTGGCCGATGCGGGCCTTGGCCATCACGGGGATGGAGACGGCTTTCATGATCCCCTCGATGAGGTCGGGGTCCGACATGCGGGCGACTCCGCCTTCGGCGCGGATGTCGGCGGGAACGCGCTCGAGCGCCATGACGGCGACGGCGCCTGCACCCTCCGCGATCTTCGCTTGTTCGGCGGTGACCACGTCCATGATGACACCGCCCTTGAGCCCTTGTGCTAGTTGGTGCTTGCTGGCTTCGATACTGTAACTCATGGTCTCCATTCTTCTCCTCGCGTGGTCTAGAATTAAGACCAGTTTAGAACTACTTTTTTGGACCATCTGGAGAGATGTCGGGAGGATGATGTGCCCTCGATCCCCGCCACCATTGTGGCTGACATCCGCGCCCGCCTTCAGGGTGGATCCCTCGCTCCGGGGGATCGTCTCCCCTCCACGCGTGCCCTCGCCGACGAACTCGGCGTCTCCCGAGGGTCCGTGGTCAGTGCCTACGAGCAGCTCGAGGGTGAGGGCATCCTCCTTGCCTCCCGCTCCGGTAGCCGCATTCATCCTGATCTCGCCCTCACTCACGCCCAGCAGCCGGCTCTCCACTTTCATCCGTCGAGGTTCCCGACGACGACGCCCCCGTCCCTGCTTCGCCCCGGAGCTCCCCTGGAGGCGCTGACCGGCTCAGCCTGGCGCGCAGCCTGGCGGGCAGCCGTGGCCGAGCCGCATGCATACCCCAGCCCCGGTTCGCCCTGCCTACGCCACCTTCTTGCCGAGCATTTCCGCCTCACCCGCGCCATGTCGGTCGATCCTGAGCAGATCCTCATCACCGCCGGCACCCGTGATGGTCTGCGTGCAATTCTTACGGCCATCGCCGTGGGCACACCTTCCCCAGTCGGCGCCGAGCACTCGGCCGTCGTCCCCCGCCGGCTTGCCGTCGAGGATCCGGGATTCGGTTCGCTGCGGGCCGTGCCGGCTGCGATCGGCTGGGAGACTGTCCTCGTCGAGACAGACGGAGCTGGCCTCTCCCCTGCCGCCCTTACCGACCTCACCCCGGACGCCGCGCTAGTTACCCCGAACCACCAGTTCCCCTATGGCTTGCAGATGCCGGCCGTCCGCCGGCGTGAGCTGGTCGAATGGCGTCGCTCCACGCCGGGTGCGCTCCTTATTGAGGATGACTACGACTCGGAGCTGCGCGCCATCCACCCCGCGCTCGTGGCACTCGACCCTGCGGGGACGGTTCTTCTCGGATCCTTCGCCAAGACCCTCACGCCGGCCCTCGGTCTGGGATACGTCATCGTGCCGCTGGCTTATCGCGAAGCCGTGGAGGCCCGTCTCATCCCCGTCTCCGGCATCGCCCAAGACGCGCTGAGTAATTTCCTTGCCACGGACTCCCTCCGCCGCCACACGGCCCGCGTGCGCCGGGAATATAAGTATCGTCGCGGCGTCTTTGAGCGAATCTTCCCCGAGGGGCGGACCATGGACGGAGGACTGGGCGCCATCATCGAGCTGCCCGCCGACGCCGAGGCGCGCGTTCTCGAGCGAGCCGCGCGGGCGGGCCTTGCCATCGAGTCGCTGGGTAAGTACTGGTCTGGACGAAGCGGGCGACCCGGCGTCGTCGTCGGGCTGGGTGCTGGAAGCCGGGAGCGGCTGGCGGCAGCCTTGGAGCAGTTGCGGCAGATGGTGCCGCGCCCCGACCAGAGCTCCTAACGCTTAGACCTCGCGGACGAGGAGGTCGCCGCGGGTGGTGAAGCCTTGCTTGGCAAAGTACATGGGGTCGGCGGCGTCGCGCACGGGTAGCGTCACGGAGGTGAGGGTGAGGCGGGCGAAGAGCTCGGCGTTGTTGTAGAGAAAGGCGCCGGGGGTGAGGTCACGGAACCGTTCGGTGACGTAGTCGATGAGGATGTGGCCGGTGTCGCCGTCGGCGGACAGGGCGAACAGGCCGATGACCTCGTCTTCGTGAAGGGTGAGGAAGACGTGGGCACCGGACAGGGCCTCACGGTCAAAGTGTGGAAAGGCTTTGGTAATGGCGGGCAGGTGGCGGTCGAGGAAGCGCGCGGGGAGCGCCGCGGCCGTATCGACCTCGAGGACGCAGTAGCCGCGCTCCTCGTCGCGGTCGCGGGTGAGGCGCCAGAGCCAGTAGGCGTCGATGAGCACGATCACGCCGTTCATTGCGGCATAGGGCCAAATACCGAAGTAGATGTTGTAGATGGTGGCGATGAGAGAGCCCGCCAGGTTGAGCACCCGGAAGCGGCGAATGCTTGGCACCATCAGCGATACGATGACGAGCACGGATCCCGCCCACCCAACAAACTCCCACAGCGGCATGTTTGATTCCATTCCTAATCGGCATCGTGTCACGGTTGTGACACGGTGGCACAAGTATATGACGGCGCTAGCACGCTGCGAGGGCAGTCTGCGTAATAGTGCGGAAGGTCGCACAACCGAATAGACTTGGGCTGCTGGTGGATGAAAGGACTTCCATGCTTCTTGCGTTTTCGATCGCCCCGCAGACCACCGATCAGCCCGACGGCTCCGTCTCCGAGGCGGTGGCCGCGGCGGTGAGGATCGTCAACGAATCGGGGCTACCACACGAGACCACCTCCATGTTCACCACCTTGGAGGGCGAGTGGGACGAGGTGATGACCGTCGTCAAGGCGTGTGTGGAGGAGTTGCAAAAGCGCACCCCACGTATCTCGTTGGTGATGAAGGCCGACATTCGCCCCGGCTACACGGGTCAGATCACGGCGAAGGTGGAGCGGGTCAATAGGTTGCTCGAACAGTAGTCACTGGGGCATCGGGTTGTCGTGAGTATCGCGGGCTCAGCCCTGCCCATCCAGCTGTTTAAGCGTCCTCCCATCTGGCAACCTCCACGTGACGTTGCCGCTCAGGGATGCACCACCCACAAAGCCCGCCGCCGCTGACGGCGAGGTGAAGAGCAGGTCTTTGGTCAGCACTCCGTCTGCTGTGAGAGCCGGCGCGTATTTTTCGCGATTCTTGATGACATTGTCGGGAACGCTCTTGGTCGTCGTCGGGCAAATGTGGCTACCGGCCATGACGACGAAACCTTCAGCCGTGCGGGTTCCCCTCGCCTCAACCTTGCCGTAGTGGAAGGTAAAGATCGGGCCGTCGTCCGGGGCTTCGACAACCTCGACCACGCGCCTATTGCCGAGCAGCGAGTCGAAGACCTTGTAGCCTAGCGTGCCGATGATGAGCCGCGCGTTGGAGATGAACTCGTCCATCTCGCATTCTTTTTCCTCGGTGATGTTGCCTTGCGCTGGCTCGTTACCGTTCATCACCCGGTAGCGCCCGGCGTCGAGTGCCATGTTACGGAAACGGTTTTCGAGGTAGGCGATCTCGGTCTGTCCGAAGGAATTGTCGCGCGTGGTCAGTGCAACGGCCTCGTTCCACCAGTCCTTGTCGGTGTCGCGCTTGTGTTCCTCCCAGCGGTTGAGGATGCCCATGCCGTTCTTGCGCACCGCCGCCTGGCCGATGTAGACCACGGGCTCGTCCGTCGTCGGATCGGCGCCAAAAAGTAGGTACACGCCTGTCTGCTTGAGCGCCTCGATGTTGCGCGCCTTGTCCAGCATCGTACGGGGAATCTTGTAGGCGACGCCGGTCCAATTGGCCAGCGAACACTTGATCCGGCCATTCGGATCGCCGTCCATGAGAAACAGATTGATTGACTTTCCGGCCATCCTTGCACCTTCACTAGCGAGATTCTACCTGGCTCCTGCGGCCGCCTTCACCTCGCCGTGCGCCCGCCCAGCCCCGTATTGATTCGCCACCGAGGACTTGCCGCCATCGCATACCTCTGATTGCGTACACCCATTGTATGAAAAAGGCGCGCCAGTTTCTCCAGCTACAACTAGAGGTCGCTTGGTCGGTAAGCCCTATCCCGACTCCCCTACTCGGGCCTGGGCGAAGCACCGCAGCCTTGGCCCAACGCCGCCTCCAAGCGCTCGACAGCCCAAGACCAATTGATACGCTCCTGCTCGAGGCGCAGGCCGCCGCCCGCGTGGACGCACTCCCAGGCGAGGCGTTCCTCGGCGGTCAGAGATGAGGGCGGATCGCTTGGCTGATGAGGGTCAGGCACGGCGAGCTCGCGGAAGGTGGTAAAGGTCTGAGCGTCCATCATCACCGAGCGCACGTGCCCATGGTGATGACGCAGGCGATGCAGAATGAGGAGGCCGTCCTCGTCGAGGTCACCCCAATACACGACGGGAAGGTTGCTCGCCCAGGGGAGTTTCCCGATCCAGTCCACCGCGTAACCGCCCCCGTGAAGGGCGACCACGCCCTCGAAATCCGGCACGGCCAGTAGCGACTGTTTATTCTCGACGACTAGCACCAGTCGTGGCCGAGCCGTCGCCTTTGACTCAGGCGGTGTGGCGGCATCCCACAGCTCGGCCAGCTCGACCTCGTCGGCCAGAAAATACCGTAGCCCCGCGGGTCGCAATGCGGGATCCGCAATGACCACGGCCCTGGGGTGAGGCATCGGGGCGCAGCCGAAGCTGCCCTCACCCGGCAGGCCGGCCAGCTCGCGCGCGCCGGTCAGCAACGCCACGATCAGGCGGCGATGATGATCCACCCATTTCGTGTCCACGCCCGCGATCGGCAACTGCCGCACGTATAGGCCCGAGTCCGGATTGAGGACCAGCCATCGGGTGACCTCGAGCGCGCGGGAGAAATCGGCGACGTCGGCCTGGCGTAGGTCGCGAGCGCATGACTTCATCGCACGAGCCATGGCAGCGGTCGCCTCCGCCACACCGACCTCCGCCACACCGGCCTCCAATCCGCCGACGACGTCCGCGGCTGTCAGCGCACAGCGGATCGCAGCGAGCCGCTCGGTCAGCATCGCCCAGTCCTTCGCCCGGCCGCCCAGCTCGGCCGCAGCGGACGCGGTCTTCACCTTTAACGCGGTGGGAACGCGCTGCGCCCCCAGCACTCGCCAACGTCGTTCCTCCCACATCACCTCGCAGCCGGCAGGAAGCGCGGCTCCCGCCCACGCCCGGATCCACTCGCCGACAGTGGCGCCCTCCCCCAGGGCCGTCAAGGCGGCGGGCGGGTGGAGCGGGAGGCTGAGATCGATATCAACGTCCGCGCGCGAGCTACAAAGCGCAAGCCAGGTAAAGACCCGACGGTCGTAGGTGAGGCGAGCCCAGGACCGCCCATCGGCGGGCGTGCGCATCGTGCGGTTCACGGCTGGAACCCGCCCGCCTCGCTGCCTGCCCGGTTACCCGACCCGCCAGCGCCTACCGAGTCCTCATCCACGTCCTCGACCTTCGTAAACGTGATTGAGGACAGCCGCGAGGACTCTCCCGTCGGGTTGGAGACAGTCACTGCGCCGCCGACGTGCCGGGCGATCGTCTGGAGCATCTTGAGCGGGGTGGCGAGAATGAGCTGAAATTGGAACTGGTCGAAGACTGACAGGCCTGCCTCGGTGAACTCGGCGTCGGTCTTGTCGAAAGCCTCGTCGAGCGCGACGGTGCCGTAACGGGGAATTGACTTGCCGACGTCGGCGAGCTGGTAACGCAGTGCAGCGACCAGGCAGAAGATGACGAGTTTTTGCGACTGGCCGCCCGAGCGTCCACCGCTGCCCTCGTAGACGTCGGTCTGGTTGCCCTCCGCGTCGGTCTCGATCGCACGGAAGCTGACGTGCATCCGAGTGTCGAGGACGCGTCGGCGCCAGCTACGGTCCGCGGTTTCGGCCGAGCCGAGCCGCTCGAGGAGGCTCTTCATCCGTAGGAAGCGCTCCTCAGCCTGGGCAGCCGTCTCGGAGGCTGAGTTGAAGGCGCCTGCGGTGACGGCGGTGAGGTCCTGCGTAAATTGGCGCACTTCGCTCGTCTGGCGTTGGGAGGGTTCGATCCGCAGGTAGCGGTCTCGCCGCCGGTCGAAGGGGGTCTGTGCCAGAGACTCGTTGGCCGGCGCAATCGCCTTTCTCACCCGGGACAGGCTTGTGGAGATTTCCTCGCGAATCCGGCCAAGGTTGTTTTGCGATTGCTCAGCAAGCAACGTGCGAAAACGGTTCTCGAATTCGGGAAGGCGATCGGCCTGGAGCTGGTCGAGCACGCTGAGGAAATCAGGCGCGGACTCGGGCGCGTCGGGCACAAGGTTCGTCACCCTGCCCGGCCAGCGGCTCGCATACAGCTGCTGGGCGCGCGCGATTCGCTGTTCCGCCGCGGCGAACTCCGCCCGGGCGCGGTTGTTCTCCCGCTCGAGGTCGTTGCTGATCGCGTCGGTGACGGCCGTAATCGAGTGTGCCGCCTCGGTCAGCCTGGCCGCGCGGCCCTCGAGCCGAGCCTTGACCTCCGCCGCGATGCTCGCGCCCTCCAGTTCGCGCTTCAGCTGCGCCTCCTGCTGCTGGAGGTCGGCCACCCGGCTCTGCGCCCGGCCCACACCTTTCGTCGCCTCGTCCTTGGCTTGCTGCGATGCCGCCGCCCGGGCGGAGAGCTCTTCCACACGACGCCGGAGCTCGGCCAGTTCCGAATGCGAGGCTTCGAGGTGGGCGATCCGCTCCCGCGCCCGGGCGAGCGCCTCTTGGCATCCGACGACGTCGATCGTCTCCCAGCGGGTCGACTCGATGAGCGTGAGCTGGGCGATCCGTTCCTGTAGTTGAGCGTGCTCGGCGTCGAGCTGGTTGACCTTGGCCTCCGCTTTCTCCTTCTTGGCGTGTAGCGCTGCCGCCCGCGCCCGGAGCTCCTCGAGGAGCTCGACATTCGTGGTGCCGATGCGCCAGTGCGCTTTGTCGTGGATGGGGTGTGCGTCGTCCTTGGTGAAGCGCCGCCCGTCCTTGACCGTGCCCTGGATCGACAGCGCCTTTTTGTAGTGCTCCAGCTCGGCGGGGTCGGTGACGCATACGTGTGGGAATCGGCGGGCGACTTCCCTGCGCATCCAGCCCTCGAAGCGCCCGTGGGCGATCCTCAGCTTGTTTGCCACCGCATCCGAATCGGTACCGGGCACCGCCGTGTTCTCCTCGTCCGGGCACTCGAACACGAGCCGCATTCGCAAATCGGTGGCGTCGATGTAGGCCAGAGCCACATCGAAATGCTCGCGGGGAATGAGCAGGGTGCGGGCGAAGCCCGAGGCCAGGCGCTCGATCGCACCCGTCCACTCCGGCTCGGTGACATCCATGAGCTCGCCTGCGAACGGTAAAGCCGCAGGCGGCTGGCCCAACCGATGCGCGATATCGTCGCGCAGCTCAGCGAGCTTTCTGTCGATACGCGTGCGTCGCGCCTGCAGAGCACGGATATCCTGGACGATCTCCTCAAACTCCCGCCTGGCCTGATCGCGCTCGGTAATCGCCTGCCCAAACACGTCGGAGCCCTTCTGACCGCCGAGCTCCGAGCGCATCAGCCGCGCCTGCTCGATGACCTGGTAGAACGCTGTGCGATCCTCCACGTCCTCCGGCAAACCCTCGATTTTTGCGAGCCGTCCGGCGAACTCTGCCCGCGCCACTTCGGCACGAGCCACCTGCCCGGCCAACTCCTCACTCTCCCGAGTGGCACGTTCCAGGTCGGCGCCGCCGCTGCGTGCCAGATCCGCGCGGGCCTGATCGCGCGCGGCGTCGTCGGCTTCCCAACGCTGCCGGGCGTCGGCCTCCTCCGCCTCGCACCGAACGAGGGCCGTCCGCGCGTCGACCAGCTTGCCCGCGATATCACGCTGTTGGATCTGCGCCCGAAACACCGGCAACGCGGCACGCTCCTCGCCCAGCCGGCGCACCTTTTCGTCCATCTTGATCCGCCGCTCCCACGACTCCCGGATTGGGGTGAGAACTTCCACCTGCTCGCGCGCGTCGACCACGGCCGCATGGGCGTGATTGAGGTCGTCAAACTCGCCAACCGCGTGGTCCGCGGCCGCGAACGTGCCGGGCACGTCAAGCATGAAGGTACGCAACAGCTGATCGAGGCTCTTCATCGACTTCGCCGACAGCGCCTTGTGTAGGAGCTTTTGCGCCGTCTCCTTGCCGATCGCGGTGCGCTTGCGTAGCTGCTGGCCGAAGGCGGCGTAGGAGTCGAAGTAGTCCGCGCTCGGGAACGCAACCCGCAGTCGCTTCTTGTCGATACCCGAGGTGATGAGCTTCATCCAGTCCGCGAGCTCGACCTGATCGGATACAAGCGCAAAGACCGAGCGCAGGTCCTGAGCTGCCCGCGAGTGTCCCTTGACATGGAAGAGGCGGATCGCCGACACTGTCGTACCCAAACCGTCCTCCCACGTCATGGCGATACCCGAGCACGTCGGGCCAGAGCGTAGATAGGAGGTGCGCACCTCCTGTGTGTCGTCGTCGGTGTAGTTGCGATGAGCTCCGCGCACGTACGACATCGGCGTGCGCTGGTCGTCCCCGCTTGCCGCGTCGGTAGCCGCCGAGTTAAAGTGCGCTTCCTGGGGTGCCACCATGATCGCCGAGATCGCGTCCAGTAGCGAGGACTTGCCCGAGCCCGACTCTCCCGTCAATAGCAATCCGCGCCGCGGAACCTCAATCGCATGATGACCGGAGAATGTTCCCCAGTTCGTCACCTGCAACCGCGAGAGTCTGAACTGGCCCGGCGCAGGCACCTCGCCCTCGGGATGCTCGCTCGAGTACGCGCTGAACAGGTCCTCGCTCATACCCACTCCTCCCCCACGACGCCGTCCGCGCCATCCGCGCTCCCAACCGACCCTCCACGCACGCCTTCACGGATAGCGCGGTACTCGGCCTCGATGCCGGCCACGAGATCCGCCGTGACGACGAGGCCAAGGATCGACATGATCTCATAGCGTCCCTCGGTATCCGTGCGGTCCAGTAGCGCGTATTTGACGAAGCGATCCACCGCGGCCTTGACCCGCTTGGCCGCGATCGCGTGATCGTGGTTGCCGTCCACGCGGTACTGCTGGATGTGTTCTGTTAGCTCGTCGAGACCGACGTAGGCTCGCTCGCCTGCGGCCGAGGCGCGCAGAAGCTGGTGACGCAGGTAGAGAAGCAGGGCCGTGTCGACGAAACTCAGGGACTGCTTGCGCATCATCTGCGGAACTGACTCCCCTTCCACGGGTGCGTTGCGGGCGAAGGCGACCTCGCGATCCTCGTCAAGAGCGAGGTCAAGCCAGACGTCAGCCAGACGTGAGCGGATCACCGACTCGTGAGCTAGGAGCGTGGCCCAATGATTCGGCGTGCGCCGGGCAGAGACGTAGGGCCCGCGGATGAGCTGCACAAGAGCAGAGCGTACCTGAGCCGGCAGGGTCCCGGTATCGCCCGGCCACAGGCCGTCAGTGGCGACGACGCCGTCCGCGAGGTCGGCGCTAGCCGGGATGTCGGCGTCGTGCGGCAGATCGGTCTCGCGGGAGACGCCGGTTTGCTCATCATGGGCCGTCACTGAAGTCCTCCTCGAACACGAAGCTCGTCGACATGCGAGCGGTGACCCGCTGTCCCTTCCACGTCCAGCTCACCGACTCACCGTCGGGCAAGGCCTCGCCGTGGCGTTCACCCAGGATGAAGAGTCCAACCACCGAGGCGAGCCCCTGGCTGGCGGGGAATCGCTGGAGAATATCTCCAATCGTACAGGGCCTGGCCTCGCCGAGAGCTTTGTGAACGGCGAGGGCGAGCTCCTCGAAGTCGATCTCGTAGTCTCGAACCTGAGCCTTGAGGAATTCCCAATCCGCCTTGCCAACGGGAACCGCCTCGAGCGGCACCTCCGCCTCGACCTCGGATGGAACGTGCAGCGCGAGCCTACCCACCCCGATGATCTCGGGCGAGGTCAGCTCGATACTCGCCCGCATCTGATCATGCAAGCGCAGCACCGGCGCGGCCTCGATTCCCGCGCGCTGCGCCCGGCGGATCCGTTCGGAAAGCTCACGAAACTCCTCAAACTGCCGCGACTGGGCGAACTCGCGTAATGAGTGCGAAAAGGAGCTCATTGACTGGGCGACCACGAAAGACTCGGCGCGCAGGCGCGGGTAGTACTCCTCGAGGAAGACGATGTCGTCCCGGTCGAGCGCGGAGACGAAACTCCGCGTGACGATGCGGGCCACGGCATCCTCGAAGACCGCGTGGTACTCGTCATCCTTGAGCAAGGTGTGGAACGCGTCGAAGGAACGCCACTCGGGACTCTGACGGATCTCGTCCATGCCGCGGAAAACCGAATCGAGGACATCTCCCTGTGCGAGGTCGGCGTCAATCAGGCGCGTGCGCAGCTGGCGGCCGAGCCGCTCCATGGCGTCACGCACACGCGCAAAGTCGCTGGGGACGTCCCGCGCGTCGGCGAGCACCTCCGTGAGGAAGGAGGCAGCTGCGTCGGGTTCCATTGCCGTGAACTCCCCACGCTGGGTGGCTTCGACCTGCCGGTCGATCCTGTCGCGCTCCGCGCGCAGTGCGGCAAGCCGCGCGGCGACCGATTCGTCGGTGTCCGTGGCCAGTTTCTCGAGGGAGGAAATAATCGACGACAGCCGCGACTGGCTAACCCCCGCCCTCGGTGCCACGATCTTCTCCAGGAAGCGGATCGCCTCGTGGCCGGGTGCCGAGAGCTCGAAGACCTCTCCCCTGCCCGTGGGCGCCGGGCGCCGAGTGAGGTAGCCCGCCTTAACCCACTCCATGCAGTAGTGCTGCGCGGTTCCGGGCAGATCGAAGCCTTGCCGGCGTAGCTCGTCGAGGTCGTCCTCCATCAGCCCGTATAGTTCCGCGGCAGGGAGGGAGGCCTCATCGCCGCCGAGATGCTCAAGCAGGAGGGCAAAGATTACCGGCATCGTCTCCTGCCGCATGAGCGCCAGCACCGGGTTCTCCTTCTGTTCGCGCCTCATCTGCAAGGCTCTCACGACGGCGGACAGACGGCCTCACCCCTTCCTCAGAAATACTCTTGGCACAGCACGGCTCGACGCGTAGTTGTTCGCACACGGACCGCTTGCCCGCGGGCGGCTTCTACTGGAGCCAGCCTACAGCCGTGTGGCGGTCGCGCCCCACCACTGGTTGATACCCGACTCCACGGCGTGGACGTCGATGGCGGAAAGCTCATCGTCGGTGAAATCCAGATTATCCACCGCGCCCAACGAGTCTTCCAGTTGCGCCACCGAAGAGGCCCCCACCAGCGCTGTCGTCACGGTCTTCTCCCCCTGGTCGCGAAGGATCCAGGCGATGGCCATCTGCGCGAGCGTCTGCCCACGCCCAGCCGCGATCTCGTTCAGAGCGCGCACGTGGGCGAGCACCTCGTCGGTGAAGTAGTCCTCCGCGACCTTTCCGGCTGCCAGCCGCGAGCCCTCCGGCACACCGTTCAAATACTTGTTCGTCAGCATCCCCTGCGCCAGCGGCGAGAATGCAATCACCCCCATGCCGGCCTCCGCGGCGGTTGCGAGGAGCGACGGCTCGCCGTCCTCCACCCACCGGTTAAGCATCGAGTAGGAGGGCTGATGAATGACGAGCGGGGTTCCAAGCTCTCGCATGATCGCCTGCGCCTGCTGCGTGGCGGCAGCCGAGTACGAGGAAATGCCCGCGTACCGGGCCTTGCCGCTGCGAACGGCGTCGTGCAACGCGAGCATCGTCTCCTCGAGCGGGACGTCGGGGTCGGGGCGGTGGTGATAGAAGATATCCACGTAATCTAGGCTCATCCGGGTGAGAGACTCGTCGAGCGAGCCCAGCAGGTAGGCGCGCGAACCGCCGAAGCCCGTGGGGCCAGGCCACATGTTCCAACCGGCCTTCGTGGAGATCACCATCTCGTGACGGAACGGGCGCAGATCCTTGGCGACGATCCGCCCGAAGTTCTCCTCCGCGGAGCCGGCCGGCGGGCCGTAATTGTTGGCGAGGTCGAAGTGGTTGACGCCTCGGTCGAAGGCGGTGCGAATGATGTCGCGTTGGGTTTGGAAGGGGCGATCGTCGCCAAAATTGTGCCACAGGCCGAGGGCGATGCGGGAGATCTGCAGGCCCGACCTACCGCACCTCACGATCGGCACGTCGGAGTGGCGGGTTGAGGCGGGAAACCACATGTCATCGGAGGGCTGAAAATTTCTTGCTACCATGCCTCGATTATCTCATGCCCGTGGCGGGGTGGCAGTGAGCTGGGCGGTTTTCGCCGTCGGCAACGATTGACCCTTACGGGAGGCTCGCCTATGCTACAGACATGATTTTCAATGAAGATTCAACTACCCGCGATGATCTTGCCGCTGACGCACCCCACGACGACCGCCTCCCCACCTACGTCAACGCCGGCCAGTCCTACGAGCGCGACATGCGCTACGTCACCACCCGGATTACCCGCGACGGACGCTCCGGCTTCAAGGTCGAGCCCGGCCGTTATCGCCTCATCGCAGCGCGCGCATGCCCGTGGGCAAACCGGACGCTGATCGTGCGCCGCCTACTCGGCCTTGAGGACGTGCTGTCCGTGGGAATGCCTGGCCCTACCCACGACGCGCGGTCCTGGACCTTCGACCTCGATCCCGACGGGAAGGACCCCGTGCTTGGCTACGAACGCCTCCAGGAGGCCTATCTCGCACTCGACCCGGACTACGATCTCGGCATTACCGTGCCCGCGATCGTCGACGTGACGAGCGGCAAACTAGTCACCAATGACTTCGACCAGATCACCCGCGACTTCTCATCCGAGTGGGTGGATTACCACCGCCCGGGCGCACCGCGCCTGTGGCCCGAAGACCAGCGCGAAGAAATGGAAGCCGTGATGCGGCGCGTCTTTACCGAGGTCAACAACGGCGTGTATCGTTGCGGTTTCGCCGGCTCCCAGGCGCACTACGAAGCGGCCTACACGCGCCTGTTCGACGCGCTCGACTGGCTCGAAGAACGACTTGCCACGCGCCGCTACCTCATGGGCGACCATATCACCGAGGCCGACGTGCGCCTGTTTACCACGCTTGTCCGCTTCGACGCCGTCTACCACGGCCATTTCAAGGCCAACCGTAACAAGCTCACGGAGATGCCGGTCCTGTGGGCCTACGCCCGTGACCTCTTTCAGACCCCCGGCTTTGGCGACACTATCGACTTCCAGCAGATCAAGGAGCACTACTACATCGTCCATTCCGACATCAACCCCACCCGGATCGTACCCGCCGGGCCCGACCTCACCGGTTGGCTGGTGCCGCACGGGCGCGAGGCGCTGTCCGATTCGCCATGGGGCGAGGGCACCGCTCCGGGGCCCGTTCGCGACGCCGAACGCGTGTCTTCCGGCCACAATCCGCTGTATCCGGCCTGATCGACGTCGGGCTCCCCTGCTTTCGTAAAGGAGGGCTCAGAGCCAACGCGAGTATGCCGATCACGGGCTCGGGCATGGGACCGCCCGTGTGACTCGCGGACAAGAACAGACGGAAAACTGTCAACCGCAGCGTCTGTGCGTCCTCGAAACCGGGAATTGCGCACGCAATCAAAGCAGCTATCTGGCTTAGACGCTTGGGAGCAGATTGCACCCAAGCGTGGTGTCAGGGCTAGCTTGCTGCGCCAATGGCTGGATAGATCCAGGTGCGAGAATCGTGATCATGCCTGCGAGATTGACCTTGTGGCTGACAATGCCCGGCTAGGCTAAGGGGTTCGGGAACTGCGCGATAGGAACGAGTTGGTGAAAGCGGCATCGGCTTATTCGCCTCAGAACTCGGCCCTAGCGGCGGACATGATCGCCTTGATCGATCAGCATAGAGATCGGTTTCTCGGTTGAGTTCATCTGTGCGACGTTAAACCAGCAGCGCCGGGGAGGATTCATCACCTCCCGCGGCTGGCGCAACGCTCAATACGACACGCCCCTGATAACGGGTCGTATTACCGGCCAACCGCATTCAGGGACGCACTCGGGCCGATGGTGAAGCATCGCCGGAGGAGACCATACCGGCCGCAGACAAACGGGAAAGTGGAACGGTTTAACCGCACCCTAGCCGCCGAATGGGCTTACGCTCGGGCGTGTCGCAGTGACGAGGAGCGTGCCCGGGCGTATCAAGCACAGTGTCCCCAAGTGACCTTCTCGCCAATGGAGCATATTTGTCACCAGGAACGGCATTGACACGGCCACACAACCCCCGTACAGTTTTCCGTACAGGAGGCTTACTATGAGGACAATGAGCTATACCGAGTCACGAGCAAACTACGCCCAGGTGCTTGATGACGTTGTTGACAACCGAGAAGAAATGATCATCACGCGTGCGGGCCATGAGCCCGTCGTGATTGTCTCACTTGCCGAATATGAATCACTCCGGGAGACAGCCTACCTTCTGCGCTCCCCTGCCAATGCCCGCCGACTCCTTGACGCGATCGAAAACTTGGAGCAGGGCCACGGAACCCAGCACGACCTCATTGAGGACTGAAACATGATCCTCGTGTGGGATGAGCGAGC
>JALEWQ010000093.1 GCA_022783305.1 Trueperella sp.
TCCCGAAATGTGATCGTGTTGACGGCATTCATCTCGCGGGCGACGTCGCTGATCGAGTCCAGGTGCTCGATGACGGCCGATTTGAACGGCATCGTGACGTTCGCCCCCGCGTATCCCAACACGCGCATGGCCGCCACCGCCGCCCCGGCGTCGTCGACCTCGTGTGCCACGTAGACCGCGTTGATGCCGAGGTGGGAAAAGACGGCGTTGTGAAGCTCCGGCGATTTCGAGTGGCGTGCCGGATTACCGATGATGGCGAAAACCTGGGTACGAGCGTCCATGACTCCACTGTGCCACACGGAAACGAAAAAGGCCGGTATCTCTACCGGCCTCATCTGTGCGCGGAGGGGGACTTGAACCCCCACCCACTATACGTGGACTAGCACCTCAAGCTAGCGCGTCTGCCTATTCCGCCACCCGCGCAGGTGTGCGTTCGCAACAGGTAAGAATCTATCACCGAAGGCGATCCGAGCAAAATTCACCACTCACTTTCGAGGTGTGATCTGAGCCAACATGTAGGTAGGGGTAGATTGGAGGCATGACTAACGCACCCGATCCGAATCGTCCCGAAGACCTCGTCCGCCAGTTCCACGAAACCTACGGCCTTCCCATCGTCACCGACGCGCCGAACGCCGACCGCGAACGCGTCCACATGCGCATGAGCCTGGTGGCCGAAGAGTTCTCCGAGCTTGTCGGCGCCATCTACGGCGCGAAGGCGCGTGCCCTCATCGAGGAAGCCTACGACGCCGCCCGCGCGGCCGATGACCACACGCGCGACACCGTCCTGACCGCCGACGCGCTCGCCGACCTCACCTACGTCATCTACGGGATGGCCCTCGAGCTCGGCATCCCACTGAGCGACGTCCTGCGCGAGGTTCAGGCCTCCAACATGTCCAAGCTCGGCGCGGACGGCAAGCCCATCTACCGCGAGGACGGCAAGGTCTTGAAGGGTCCCGACTTCTTCGACCCGGACATCGCCGGGGCGCTCGGGCTCTAGCAGTAGGTGGCGCGCCCGCTAGCGCGCCACCTACTGCTCGCCGTCAACGATCTCCGCGTCCTCGATGTCGTCCTCCAGAGTGAGGGCGACGATCTTAGCCGACAGCGCGTCGAGGCGCTCCTCAAACTGGCGCATCTTAACCCGGCGAGCCTTGCCCTTCATGGCGGACACGACGGGCAGGGAGTTCTCCAGCCCATCAAGTTCGCGGCGCCAGGCTGCTGTCTGCTCGGCCACGCTAGTATTGTTGGCCGTCCCGTACAGGTAGGTGGTTTGCTCGCGAAGCACCCCGATTCGAGCCTTCATGCGGGGTTCGCCGCGCTTGGCCTTGGATGTCCCCGCCAGCGCGCTGAGACGCCCCTTCAACGTAGCGAAGAAGTCCGGGTTATCCTCGATGAGCTTGCGGATCTGCGGGCCGTAGTTACGTACAACCTCGAATACCACCGGCCCCACCGTCGTCGCGATCTTCAGCAGTGTCTTCATCTTGCGCATACTTCGCCCCTTTCATCTGCCTCACATCCTAACGCGAGGCGGGTTGCCCGTTCGAGGTCAGCAGTGCGAGGACCGCAAGGACGCCAAGCGCGGAAAACGCTAGGCCCATCGCCGCCGGCCAGTGCCCCAGATCCCACGCCAAGCCAAATCCGATTCCGCCCAGCGAGGACCCGGCGTAGTAATAGGTGAGGTACAGGCCCGAGCCGATACCCGGCTTCGGGTGCAGGCTCGTGGCGCGTCCAGACTGTATCGAGTGCATCGCGAAGAACCCGCCACACAGGATGAACAGCCCCGGCCACAGGGTGTACGCCGACGGCGGGATGAGTAAGGCGACGCCGACGGCCATCGTGACCGTACCGACGATCATTGCTCCGCGCACGCCGATGCTCGCGACGAGCCGCCCCGCCCGGGCGGAGGTGAACGTGCCGGCGAGGTATCCGAGGAAGAGGAGCGAGGTGACGGAGGTTCCCATGCTCAGCGGCGGCTCCGAAACTCGGTAGACGACCACGTTGTATAGGCCAACGAAGGTTCCCATCCCCACGAGGGAGAACAGGTAGGCCACCAGCCGCTGCCTTTTGTACCACGGGAGCTCCGGGCGCGGAGGCGGCTGCTCACCGCCGCCAGTCCCGCCCTCCGTGGCGGGCAGGAGGAGGTGGGCGAGTCCGCCCATGATGGCCGATAGCAGGGAAACGGCGGCTAGACCCATCCGCCAATCGCCTGTCATCTCGTTGACAAATCCGGACAGGAGACGCCCGGTCATTCCTCCCACGGTGGTCCCGGCGATGTAGAGGCCCGATACTTGGGCAACGGAGGCCAGCTCGACGTGCCGCCCGACCCAGGCGAGTGCGGCGGTGAAGGGCGCGGCGAGCGCGATCCCCTGTACCACGCGTTGCACCACGATGATCCCCCACGAGTGCGTGAACGGGATGATAAGCGAGACAAGCACCGCAGCGGCGAGGCCGCCGATGATCACACGTCGTTCGGAGACCCGTGAGGTGATCGCTCCCCAGATCAGCACGGAGGTGGCCAGACCGAAGGTTGCCGCCGAGAGCAGCAGGGCTGACTGCGAGGCTCCCACGCCGTATTCCTCGCCAATGACGCGCAGGAGCGGTTGGGGTGCATACGTCAAAGCGTAGGCGCCGATCCCGATGCAGAAGAGGGCGCCGAGCGCGCGCCCGTAGTCGGACGTGCCGCGGCTGACAAGTTGACCCATGCTTTGGACTATACGACATTTGTCTTCATACGACTCTCCGTGTCTCCGCGCTCCTGCCTGCCGACATCCCCGTGCTGATGCGCTAGCGAAAGTCCCTGGACGGGAGCGAGACTGCTAACTCAAGACGTTCGACCCCGTCCGCCACGACGTTCATCACGTCATCCGCGCGCTCCACGACGCCGCGGATCACCAGGCCTTGGCTGGTACGCAGCACCTGCCGGTATTTCTCCCATAACCCGATCGAGCACACGACGTTGAGAAGGCCTGTCTCGTCCTCGAGAGAGAGGAAGGTAATGCCGGAGGCCGTGTGGGGACGTTGGCGATGGGTGACGATTCCCGCCACTCTGGTCCTCTCCCCCGGCTCGCAGTTGGCAAGTTCCGCGATGCTCACCACCCCACGCTTTGCCAGCGATGCCCGGAGGAAGTCCATCGGGTGCGCGGCCAGCGAGATACCTGTAGAGCGCAGATCAGCCACGTTCTCTTCTACCGGGCTCATGTGGGGCAGGGGCGGCGGCGTGGCGCCCACGTGAAGTCCGGGGATGGTGGGCTGAAAGGAAGCTCCGAGCGTCTTGCCTGTGTGGGCGAGCGGCCCCGCCGCCCAGATTCCCTCCCGGCGTGTCATCCCCAGGCTGGACAGCGCACCCGCCGCCGCAAGCTTCTCCAGCTCGGGGGTGGACAGCTGCGCCCGGCGCGCCAGGTCTGCCACCGAATCGAACTGGCGTTCCGCGCGGGCCGCGAGGATACGTCCGGTGGCTCGCAGACCCTTGACGTTCGACAGGCCAAGCCGCACCCCTCGGCGCGGGTCGGCGCTGACCAGCGGGTGCGGGCGCACCTGGCGTTCCGGCGTCACCTCCACGCACGAGTGTTCCTCTGAGAAGCACACATCCACGGGCAGGACGGCCACGCCGTGGCGTTGCGCGTCCGCCACCAGGGTCTGCGGCGAGTAAAATCCCATGGGCTGAGCGGCAAGGATGCCCGCGTAGAAATTCTCGGGGTGGTGGACCTTGAGCCAGGCGCTGGCATAGACGAGATAGGCAAACGAAAAGGAGTGAGATTCGGGGAATCCAAACTCGGCGAAGGCCTCCAGCTTGGTGTAAATCTCCTCGCGCGCCTCCGAGCCGATCCCGCGCTCGGCCATGCCGGCCATGAGCTGCCCGCGCAGCTCGCGCATGCGGTCATGACTGCGCTTGGCACCCATGGCCTTGCGGAGTTGGTCAGCCTGGGCCGGGCTGAAGCCGGCTGCATCAATGGCGATCTGCATGAGCTGCTCCTGGAAGAGTGGCACGCCGAGCGTCTTTTCGAGCGCGCCTTTGAGGAGCGGATGGGCGTAGCTGACCGGCTCGCGCCCGCGCCGGCGGTTGATATAAGGATTCACCGAGCCGCCCTGGATCGGACCGGGGCGGATAAGGGCCACCTCGATGACGATGTCGTAGAACGTGCGCGGGCGGATACGCGGGAGGGTGGCCATCTGGGCCCGTGACTCGACCTGAAACACACCAACCGTGTCCGCCGCACACAGCAGGTCATAGACCCGCGGATCCTCCTGGTCGATATTGTGCAAGCCCAGTGGCTGACCGTTGCCGGCGCGCACACCCCGCTCCGTGAGCTCGGTGAAAGCGATCCGCAACGCGCTGAGCATCCCCAGCCCGAGCAGGTCAAACTTCACCAGCCCCGCTTCAGCGCAGTCATCCTTATCCCACTGCAAAACGCTTCGCCCCTCCATGCGTGCCCACCCCACCGGGCACACGTCAATGATCGGCCTATCGCAGAGCACCATTCCGCCCGAGTGGATGCCGAGGTGGCGGGGTAGGCGTTGGAGACGAGCGGCGATCTCCGCCACCCGTTCCGGCACCTCGGATTCGATCCCCCAACGGCGCGCGAACCGTACCCCCGGATGCGGCGTCGCGCATTCCTCCGGCGGCACATCGAAACCTGGCCGGCGCTTCGGGCTCTCCGTCGATGTCTCCGCCGCCTGCCCCCGCACGCCAACGCCTCCCGCCGGTAACCGGCGCTCGATCGACTTCGCCCATGCATCTGCCTGACCCGCGTCATACCCGAGGGCGCGCGCCGCGTCATGAATGGCTGAGCGCGGCCGGTAAGTGATGACGTTGGCCACCTGTGCGGCGCGCGTGCGCCCGTAGCGTGCGTAGACGTGTTGAATCACCTCTTCGCGCCGACCGGCCTCGATGTCAAGGTCGATGTCCGGCGGCCCGGAACGCCCGGGGGACAGGAACCTCTCGAAGAGCATCCGATGGCGGACGGCGTCGACCGCCGTGATCCCGAGCGCGAAGCACACCGCCGAGTTCGCCGCGGAGCCGCGCCCCTGACACCAGATCCCCTGACCGTGGCAGAAGGAGACGATCTCGTGGACGATAAGGAAGTAACCTGGAAAGCCCAACTGCTCGATCACCTCCAGCTCGTGATCGATCTGCCGCCAGGCGCGCGGGTGGGCTTGCCGGCTGCCGTACCTGCGAAGGGCGCCCTGCTCGGTAAGGTGACGCAGCCAGCTGGCCTCAGTGTGCCCGCCGGGCGTGGGAAACAACGGCAGGCGTGGGGCGACGAGCGTGAGGTCGAAGGAACATTCCCGTCCGATCTCGGCTGCGGCCGCCACTGCGCCGGGGTGTTCTGCGTGCAGGGCGAGCATTTGCTCGCCCGACTTCAAGTAGGACGGCCAGGCCGGTAGCCAGCTTCGATACTCCTCCAAGGGCTGATTCGCGCGCGTGGAGGCCAACACGTCCGCGATCACCGCGTCCGAAGGACGGGCGGCGTGGACATTCCCGGTGGCCACAACCCGCAGCCCCGCCTCTTGGGCCAGGGAGACGAGGAGGCGGTTGCGCTCGGCGTCTAAAGGCTGGTTATTGTGCGTGATCTCCACCGCCACGCTGTCCGCACCAAAGAGCGCGGTGAGGGTGTCCAGATACCTCCGGGCGCCATCCACCGCCCACACCCCAGGCTCACTCTCAAGCGCACGGCGCACCCCACCTTTGCGGCACCCGGTGAGGACCTGCCAGTTCTTCGCTCCGGCCGCGAGCGACTCGAGGGTGTGGGAGGCGTACCCCTTCTCCCCCGAAGCAAGCATCGCCTCCCCGATTGTGCGCGACAGCGCGCGGTAGCCCTCCGCGTCCCGCGCGAGGATGAGGAGGTGGTCTCCGTCCGGATCCTTCTGCCCCGGACGAGGCCGGCCGCCCACCGTGACCTCGGAGCCGATGACGGTGGGCAAACCGTGGCGTCGCGCGGCGCTCGCCAGTTGGACGACGCCGGGCAAGCCGTCGTGGTCGGTGAGCGCCAAGGCGCTCAGCTCAAGCTCCACCGCCCGTTCGACCAGATCGGCGGGCATGGAGGCACCGTCGAGGAAGCTGTAGGCCGAGTGCACGTGAAGTTCCGCGTAGGGGATCATTCGTACACCCCCGCCAGCCACCACTGCCCGCTCTCGCGGTAGGCGAGATAGCCGCGCGGGCGGGAATCGGCAAACTCCATCCACGCCTTGCGTTGCTGTGTGCCCGGCGCCCACCACCCCGTGGCCTGCAGCCATGGCCCCGCCGCCGCGACGAGCCGCTCCGAGGCTCCGCCCGCAACCAGTGCCGCCGGGCGCGGATCGCGGCAACCTTGCTCGCAGTAGAAGGCGCCCAGCCCGGTGAGCGCGCAGTCGTGACCTCGCGCGTCGAGTACAGCGATCTTTTCCGGATTCTCCTTCACGAGGCTGGGCCACGGTTCCGGGATCCTGCCCGGCCACGGATCGTTCCGGTGGCGGGAGTCCGAGGGCGGTGCCTCCCACGGCCGCATCTGGTGCGCCTCCAGCGGATGGCGGCCTCCCACGCGCTCCGGGGTCAGCACGGCATCCTCCCCGAGCAGGCTCTGAATGCGGCTTACCGCCCGCGCGGCCGCGTCCGTGCTGGCGCGATCCGAGCCCCACAGTGTGCCCTGCGCGTAGCCGGCCGGAAGGATCACGCTGGCGATGATCGAGATCCGGCAGATCCCCTGCTTTTCCTCGGACATCCATGCGCTCAACTGCCAGCGCACGCGATCAGAGATGTCCCGGGTGCTGGCAGCGTCCATCGACCAGGTGCGCCGGCGCTCCACGCTGGCGCGCGTGCAGATCGTCAGTTCGCGGGCAATGACACCCCGGCGCGTGAGATCCTCGGTCAGCTCCTGCGCCATCTCGCGTGCGAGGAAGGCTGCCTGGTCGAGGTTGGCAAGCGGCGGATCCGCCTCCCGCTCAACCACCAGCTCCTGCACGCTGTAGCTGGTTACCTCCCGCTCCGGCTCTCCCCCATCAATGAGGGCAAGAACCCGCCCTGCCGCCTCGAAGCGGGTTACTAGGGCGGCCCGATCCACGTGCCGAAGATCCCCGATCGTATGCACCCCCAGGTTTTCCATCGCTTCGACGAAGGCGCGCATCTGCTCCCTCGAGCGCGCTGTGACCGCGCCGTGGAGGATCGCCTCGACCGCATGGGCATCCAGGAACGGGCGCGCGTATCGGACGTGAGCATCCCTCCTGGCGGCCAAGATGGAGGTCAACAGGCCATCACCGAATCCGACATGGGCCTCCAGGCCCGTGTGGAGCGCGATGTCTCCCACCAAGTTTTCCGACAGCGTCCGCGCACTTCCCGCCGCGCCCACCGGCCCGCGTGCGAGGAAGGTGATAAGGCCGGGTTTGAGCACGCTGAGGTAGGCGATGTGCTCCTCGCACACCCGCACGACCCGCTCGAAATTGGCCACTTCCAGCTCCGGATCCTGCCGGATGAGGCGCAGGCTGGAAGCAATCGACTGCGCCTGGCGCCGCTTCATCCCCTCCCGGACGCCCTCCGCATGCGCCACCCCGTTGACGGAGACAACGCGGTTGGCATAGACCGCTACCGGCTCCTCCGGCAGCGCGCGACCCGCCATGATGGCGCTGGCCACCGGCCAGTCCGGGATCCAAACGCTTCCCCGCATCATGATGCCCGGCCTCCCACAAGGCTCAGGCCGCTCTCGTAGCGCACCGGTTCCCAGCCGTCCCGCCCGTAACGCACGGCTACGCTCCCCCAGCGTGTGGCGATTTCATAATCAACGCCGCTGATGTGACCCTCCTCCAAGCCGCGTACCCCGGACAGCCGGCAACCAATCCGCAGGGATCCCTGCGGCCACTTAGTCGCCAACAGAAGCGAGCCCTTGGCCACCGCTCGCCGGTGAAGCACGCGGCGCTCGCGGGCGTCGAGCGAAATGTCCCCCACAACCACCACGTCAAAGCCGTCGATCGCGGCGCTGACCACGCGGGCCCCCTGCACATCGACCCGTGGGACGGCCACGACGCGGCTCATCTCCATCCCCAGCCGCTCCGCGCACGCCCACCCCACATCCGGAATGCCAAGGAAGGCGATCCACGCCTTTTGCTGGGAGAGAATGGCCGCAAGGAAGGTGAGCAGGAAAGGCGATCCCTCCACGCTGACCACCCCGCGCCGGATGAGTCCGTGTGGCAGGACCGCCGAAAGATGGCGAGGAAGGGAGAAGGCATCGGAGGCCACCTCACCGCTCGGCTCCCCGCCGACCGGCGTACGCACGACGCGCAGACCTGCGCGCGTCTCCGCCACAGCGAGCGCTTTGCGCGCGATTGCTAGCCTGTCCACCGCTCACCTCCTTCGAACACGTGTTCGATACTTATCTTAGAAGCGCCCTCCGACAAAAACTAACCGTCCAATTCCCACCTCTGCGCAAGCGGCCAAGAATCTGCCCGCCTGTGACAGACATCGCATATGATGACGTCATGAACCTTGAACGTCCCCTCGCCCCAGATCCCTACGAGCTTCTTCCCGCAGTCCCCTCCTTCACCCTGACCAGCCCCACGCTTACCGACGGCGGCGTCATGCCGGAGCGCCACCTCGGCTTCGCGGACAACGTCTCACCCGCCCTCGAATGGTCGGGTTTTCCGCCAGAAACCCAGGGCTTCGCCGTGACTTGCTTCGACCCCGACGCGCCGACGCCCTCGGGCTATTGGCACTGGATCGTACTGGACCTCGTGGACGTCACCAGCTTGGATGAGGGCGCCGGCCAACACGACCTCACACTCCCGGGTGCCGCGAGCCACATCCGCAACGACGCAAACGAGTTCGCTTACTACGGGGCCGCTCCCCCGCCGGGCGACGTCCACCCACATCGCTACATCTTCGTGGTTCACGCTCTTGACGTCCCCTCCCTCGAGCTTGATCCCGAGGACACGACGCCGGCAACGGCCGCCTTCCACACCGTCTTCCACACGCTCGCGCGAGCCCGCCTCACGGTGACATACCAGCGCTAGCCGCCATCAGGCAGTCGAGCACCCGCGTTACACTAGGCGGGTGCTCGACTTCGTTTTTCATGAACCTAAGATCCCCGGCAACACCGGCAACGCTATCCGGCTCGCCGCCTGCACAGGCGCACGCCTGCATCTGATCGAACCGCTCGCCTTCAACTTTGACGATGCCCACCTGAGGCGCGCCGGGCTCGACTACCACGACCTCGCCGAGCTCGTCATCCACAAATCCTGGGAGGACGCCAAAGCCTACTTTGGACCCGACCGGCGAATCTTCGCCTTCACCGGACACACGTCCAACAATTTTGCCAACGAATCTTACCGCGAGGATGACGTCCTCCTTTTCGGCACGGAGCCGACCGGGCTACCTGAGTCGGTCCTCGACGATCCTCGGATCACGAAGAAGCTCCGAATTCCCATGTTGCCCGGCCGGCGTTCACTCAACCTCGCCAACGCCGCATCTATCGCAGTGTACGAGGCCTGGCGGCAGTTAGGATTTACCGCCTCCTCGATGTAGCGCGAGACCCGGCCACGAACGCCACTCCCAGGCAGGCAATGCCGATGGCCCCGATGGCTAGCGGCAAAGACGCGTCGCCGGTCTTCGCGAGGACCGCCGGCGGCGTAGTCGGCGTCGGCGTAGGCGCAGGTTCCGGCGTGGGTTCCGGCGTAGGCTCCGGTGTCGGCGTGGGTTCCGGCGTGGGTTCCGGCGTCGGTGTGGGTTCCGGCTCAGGCTCGACGAACACCGTTTCAGCCGGCTCGAAGAAGGGCATCACGACGTGCGCCTGCGGAAGACCCGCAAAGTCGCCTACGTCGCGGAATTGACCCTCCACCACCACGGTGTACCAACCGGGACTGGGCTCGTGGTCGAAGGTCACCTCGTAGGTTCCTGACGCGAAGACGCTCACAGTCGTGCTTTCCACGCTCTCCACGCCGTCTGGCACCGAGTCACGCTGATCAATCCGCTCGTCGAACGGTCCGTAGAGGTGCGCGGTCAGGTCAAAGGTCGCGGGAATGCGTTCGACCGCCGGCCACTCGTCCACGCTGACTGTGACGAGGTCACGGATCATGCCCGAGTCCTCCACAATCCTCGCCTCCGTGGCGATTTTTACCGCCGTCTCCGCCGGCGCTTCGCGCAACACCACGTTGCGTTCGAGCACGCCACGCTCACCGCGCATGTGCATATCTTGCGCCACGGCGTGATGGCCGGTGACGAACGAGTGGCCGGGAATCTCGGAGAAGGTGACCTTCATTGTCACTTCACCGAAAGCTGGAGCGCTGACAGCGAAGCTCTGTTCTTCGGCTGCGGTCTTCCCCGTCAACACTGACTCGCCGGTAGATTCCCACACGGCGCCGGTGAGCTCCGCCCGGAAGGGGACGTCCAGCAACGCGACCCCCGCCTGACCGGTCACGGTGAAGCCACGGACGTGGCCATCTGCGAAGGCCAGCTCGCCGGCCACGTGCGGTCCCGCAATCGTCGAGGCGAGGTCGAGCAGCCGGCGCGCCTGTTCCTGCCAGGCCTTATTTGACGACGAAGTTAGCCCGCGCGAATCGGCGGTCAACTCGTGGATGGCGAGAGTGAAGGCTTCGGGAACGATCCCCGCCACGGCGTCGGTGCCCCACAGATCGAGTATCGCGGCGACCTTGCCCGTGTCGGATGCGCTGATGGAGGTATTCCATCCCCTCTCCGCGTCCGTTTGGGCGTAGGCTTCGCCTGCGCGGGTCAGGCTCCGGCTTTCGAAGTCGGCCTTCTCAAGGCCGGGCTGGTAGCTGAAGTTCAGCTGGGTGTCACCGGTGCAGATGCCGATCGGCACGTGCGGGCTGGAAAGTGCTCCCCACCGGCTCGGCTCGCTTGCCACGCGCGTCCAGTTCTGCTCGCCGGCAATGGCGAATGGGACGAACGCAAATAGCGCGGCTGCGAGGACAAAAATAAATGATCGACGAATGATGGTTTCCATGTCTCTCCCTTCGACGTGACCATCATGTCGAGAATCGGAACGAGCCGTTTTTGCCACAGGCCCGAATGTGGATACCGCCGCCCACCAGCAAAACTGTGTATAACTTTTCTCAGCCCTCTCCACACCGGGTATACCCTGCTGACCTGCGCCGGGTAAACACGGACCATTTTTCCGTGACTTCGTATTCCCCCGCAGAACGCGCCTTCGCCTCGACCTTCGCCAAGACGCTCATTGAGCGGCGCAAACAGATGGGGCTGACACAGGAGCAAGTGGCACTCGCGGCTGACATCAACCGCAATCATTACCAGCTCATGGAGCACGCGCGCGCCGACCGTCGCACCAACAGCCCGGCAAACCCGCGCATGAGCACTCTTATCAAGCTCGCCAAGGTCTTCGACTGCACCGTCGCCGACCTCCTCGAGGCCGCCCTCGCCGAGTACAAGGCCGTCGAAGAGCGTCAGTGAGGCCGCAGCGCCCACGCCGCCACCGCGCTCGTCGCGGCCACGTTCAGCGAGTCCACCCCTCCCGACATCGGGATTGTGACCACGTAGTCGCAGTGGGCCAGCGTCGCGTGGGCCAGCCCGTCTCCCTCCGTACCGAGGATCATTGCCACCTTGCCCGAGGCCGCCTCGCTTGCCGCGAACTCCTCCAGCGTCACCGCGTTGTGTGACAGCGCCAACGACGCCGTCACCCACCCCGCGTCCGTCAGCTCACCAATCGAACGGGGCCAGTCCGTGATGCGCGTCCAGGGCACCTGAAAGACCGTCCCCATCGAAACCTTCACCGAGCGCCGATAAAGCGGGTCGGCGCAGTGGTCCGTCACCAGCACGGCGTCAACCCCGAGAGCAGCTGCCGAGCGGAAGATGGCGCCAACGTTCGTGTGGTTGACGAGGTCCTCGAGGATGAAGATCCGCCGCGCATCCGGGCGTCGTGCGAGGAACTCCGCCAGCCCCGGCAGCGCGGGCCGGTTCATCGAGGCAATCGCGCCGCGGTGAACCTGGAAACCGGTCAGCTCCGTCAGGAGCTCTTCGGGCACGACGAACTGCGCCACGTCCTGAGGAAAGAAGTCGGCCAGGCTGTCAACCCACCGCTGCGTCAGCACCGCGGCCCGCGGCGTGTGCCCCGCGGCGATCGCGCGCCTGATGACCTTGTCCCCCTCGGCCAGGTATAGACCACGCTCGGTCTCCAGCTTCTTACGCAACGCGACGTCGGTGAGGCGAAAGAAGTCGTCGAGGCGGGGGTCTGAGAGGTCATGAACGTAAGTGAGCACGGTTCATACTTTGCCACACCGGCGCGCTGGTGGCACAAAGCCGCGGGCACACAAAAGGTGGCCGCCAATCGGCGGCCACCCCTTGTTGCGATACTTTACTCGCCCGGGCGCTCGGGGATGTCGGCGTCCGGCACGTCCGGCTGCTGTCCGAGTTCGGCGCGTGGGTCGAATGGCTTGCCCGAGTGGGTGCCGGACTCCTCCGCTTCCGAAGACGCGCGGGTCGCCTCGCCACGGGCGCTCGCCAACGCCTCGTCCACGTCCTGCAGGCTGGTGGAGGCGAGCGAATCTGCGATGTCCTCGTCCAACCCGTCGAAGTTGACCGTGACCGGCTCGTCGCCGGCGCGGCCGGTGAAGCCCTTGGTGACGGCGTCGAGGGCGGCAGTGAGTTCGGTGGGGACGATCCACAGCTTCGAGGACTGCGAATCGGCGATCTGCGGCAGGATCTTGAGGTATTCGTAGGAGAGCAACTTCGGATCGGCGTTTCCACGGTGGATAGCGTCGAAGACCTGCAAAATAGCGCGGGACTCACCCTGCGCCTCGAGGATGGCCGACTGTGCCGAGCCCTCCGCTCGCAGGATGGCGGACTGCTTCTCGCCCTCGGCGGTAAGAATCGCCGACTGCTTGACGCCCTCTGCCGTCAGGATCGCGGCGCGGCGGTCGCGCTCGGCCTTCATCTGCTGCTCCATGGCCGACTGGACGGTGGCCGGCGGGTCGATCGCCTTCAGCTCCACGCGCGAGACGCGGATGCCCCAGCGGCCGGTCGCCTCGTCGAGGACGCCGCGAAGCTGGCCGTTGATCTGATCGCGGCCCGTGAGCGCCTGCTCCATGTCCATCGAGCCGATGATGTTACGCAACGTGGTCACGGCCAGCTGCTCGATGGCGGACATCGGATCGGCGATCTCATAGGTGGCCGCCTCCGGTTGGGTCACCTGGTAGTAGATGACCGTGTCGATGTTGACCACGATGTTGTCCGACGTAATCACCGGCTGCGGCGGGAACGGGACAACCTGCTCACGCATGTCGATGCGTTGGCGGACCGAGTCGAAGAACGGGATGAGGAAGTGCAGACCCGGTCGGAGCGTCTTGTTGTATTTTCCGAGACGCTCGATAATGACCGTGAATCCTTGGTGAACCTGGATAACGGACTTCGCAATGCCGACGACGACTAGCAGCGCCAGAATTGCGAGGAATGTGAGCAGAACTGTGCTTTCTGGCATGACTCCTACTTTCTATTAGGACACTTAGGGGGCAGGTGCGACGACGACGCGGGCGCCCTCTACGCTTTGGATAACAACGGTTGCCCCTTCGTCGATGGATGCGCCGTCGGTCTTCGCGCTCCATACCTCTCCGCCGAGCTTGACGCGACCGGCGTTCGCGGTGATGTCAGTCAGGGCCGTGCCCGTCTTTCCCGCCAGGGCGTAGACGTTTGACTCGCCGCGCGAAGAATCGTTGACATGCTTGCGCGCCCAGGGGCGGACGAAGGCGATCCCGAGGGTAGAGATAATGCCGAAGACGACGATCTGTAGCGCAAGGGCCGTCGGTGAGGCCAGCGAGACAAAGAGCGCCGCGAGAGTCCCGGCAGCGAACATCATAAACAGGAAATCAACGGTGATCGTCTCCACAATGAGCAACGCGACGGTGATGATCGCCCATATACCCCACGCCATAGATTACCTCCTCAGTCGGCATGCCATTCGTACTTATTATACGTGTTAAACGTCTCGACTCCCGCATGCGACACCGCCAGCTATCACCCCTTTGCGCGCGCAGTGTAGCGCCCTTCGTCGAGTTTGAGCTCGACGTCGACGCCGAAGATAGACGAGAGCGTCTGGGAGGTCATGACTTCCTCCAGCTCGCCTGCGGCGGCCACCTTTCCATCCTTGAGAAGCAGTCCGTGAGTGAAGCCCTGCGGAATGTCCTCCACGTGGTGGGTCACGAGGACGATGACCGGGGCATAGATCCCGCCCGCCAGCTGCGACAGGGAGGTCAGCAGTTCCTCGCGCCCGCCGAGGTCGAGGCCGGAGGCTGGTTCGTCGAGAACGAGCACTTCCGGGTCGGGCATGAGGGCCCGGGCAATGCCCACCCGCTTGCGTTCACCGGAGGAAAGGGTGCCCCACCGCTGCTCGGCCAGCTCGGCAACCCCGAGGGTCTCGAGCAGCCCGAGGGCACGCTCGTCGTCGACCTCCTCATAGGACTCTTTCCACATGCCCATGAGTCCATATGCCGCGCTACGCACGACGTTGAGCACCGTTTCGGCGTCGTTGATCCGCTGGTCGAGTGCCGAAGAAGCGAGCCCCACGAGCGGGTAGAGTTCGGAGACGTCGGTGTGGCCCAACTGCTCGCCGATGATCGTGACCTTGCCCGACGTCGGGTGCATGCGCCCGGAAATGAGGCGGATGAGCGTCGTCTTGCCCGCGCCGTTCGGGCCGAGCACCACCCAGCGCTCTCCCTCGTTGACCGACCAGTCAATCCCATCGATGATGTGTCGTCCGCCGCGGCGTACGACGACGTTGCTTACCTGAAGTACATCTCCCATATCATTCAGCCTAGTTCACGCGAGGGTCGGCGCGCTCGTCGCACGCCGACCCTCATCAAGGTTGCTTCTTCCACCGGCCTGATCGGCTGGCCTTACCGGCCGAGGATGTCCTCGTAGAAGGCCATCGTCTTAACCGCAATGGACTCCCAGGAGAAGTGATCCTCCACCCGCTTGCGCCCGGCCTTGCCCATCTCCTTGGCCCGTGCCGGGTCGGCGACCATGTCCGCCAGCGCCTGGCCGAGATCCTTCTCGAACTTGTCTGGGTCGAGCGGGGTGCCCGTGCCATCCTGCTTTTGCTCAATCGGCACGAGTGTGCCCGTCACGCCGTGGTCAATGCAGTCCGGGATACCGCCTGTGGCGGTGCCGACTACCGGGAGGCCGACAGCCATCGCCTCGAGGTTGACGATGCCGAGAGGCTCGTAGACGGAAGGGGTGACGAAGGTGGTCGAGCAGGACTCGAGGGCCACGATCTTCTCGTGTGGCAGGTGCTCGTCGATCCAGACGACGCCGTCGCGCGTCTTTTGCAGCTCCTCCACCAGGGCGCGGGTCTCCTCGAGAATCTCCGGGGTATCCGGGGCGCCGGCGCAGAGGATCACCTGGACCTCTTCGGGCACGTACCGCAGGGCGCGCAATAGGCCCGGCACGCCCTTCTGGCGGGTGATGCGGCCGACGAAGATGATGGTGGGCTTGCTCGGATCCAGGCCGTAGGAGCTGAAGTATTCCCGGGCCTTGTCCCATTCTTCCTCGCTCTGCGGAGCCTTCCAGTCGTCGAGATCGATGCCGTTGTGGATCACACGAACCTTGTCTGGATCTACGTTCGGGTAGGAACGCAGGATGTCGTCACGCATGCCGTTAGAGACGGCCACGATCCCGTCGGCCGCCTCGTAGGCAGTTTTCTCAATCCAGGACGACACCTCATAACCGCCGCCAAGCTGCTCGCGCTTCCAGGGGCGAAGCGGCTCAAGGGAGTGGGCCGAGATGACGTGCGGGATGCCGTACATGAGCTTGGACAGGTGGCCGGCCATGTTGGCATACCAGGTGTGGGAGTGGACGAGGTCCGCCTCACCCGTCTTGTCGGCAATGAGAAGGTCGACGCCCAAGGTCTTGAGCGTGCCGTTGGCGCCGGCGAGCTCGGCTACGTCGTCATAGCCGTGGACGCCCTCCTCCTCGCGCGGGCCGTCGAAGGCGTGGACGTGGACCTCTGCGTGTGCGCGAAGAACCTTCGCCAATTCGGTGACGTGAACGCCCGCTCCGCCATACACGTGTGGGGGGTATTCGCGAGTGAGCAGATCGACTCTCATCGGTATTCCTTTCGTGAAGATGAATACCTTCAAGACTATCGTCAAAACTTGAGCAATTTGTTAGAACTGCCAAATTCGTCGGCGCAACCGGATATGGTTGTAAACATGAGATCAATTCCACGAGTACTCGCCATTGTCCTTGCGGGAGGCGAAGGAAAACGCCTCATGCCGCTCACGCAGGATCGCGCTAAGCCCGCGGTCCCATTCGGCGGTACGTACCGCCTGATCGATTTTTCACTGTCCAACATCGTTAATTCGGGCTACCTGAAGATCGTTGTGTTGACGCAGTATAAATCGCACTCGCTTGACCGTCACATTTCCAAGACGTGGCGCATGTCGAGCCTACTGGGGAACTACGTCTCCCCAGTGCCGGCTCAGCAACGCGTGTCGAAGGAATGGTTCTCCGGCTCGGCAGACGCGATTTACCAGTCGCTCAACATTCTCGACGATGAGCGGCCGGATTACGTTGTCATCACCGGCGCTGACAACATCTACCGTATGGACTTCTCCCAGATGGTCGAGCAGCATATCGACACCGGCGTGGGGATGACTGTTTCCGGCATCCGCCAGCCGATCGAAATGTCGACCTCCTTCGGCGTCATCGACACGGATCCCAACAACCGGAAGATGGTCCGCCAGTTCCTCGAGAAGCCCGCTGAAGTGGAGGGCCTACCGGACTCCCCCAACGAGATTCTCGCCTCGATGGGCAACTACGTAGTCAGCGCAGACGCGCTCTACCAGGTTCTGCGCGAGGACGCACAGAACCTCGAGTCAAATCACGACATGGGTGGCGACATCGTGCCCCGCTTCGTGGCCGGCGGCGATTGCGGCGTTTACGACTTCACATTCAACGAGGTCCCCGGTGCAACCGACCGCGACCGCAACTACTGGCGCGACGTCGGCACGATCGACATGTTCCACGAAGCGAACATGGATCTCATCTCGGTCAATCCGATCTTCAACCTGTACAACGACAAGTGGCCGCTCTACACGGGCTACACCGGCTTGCCGCCGGCCAAGTTCGTCTACGGCCACCGCGAACGCCTCGGCCACGCGCTCGATTCGATCATCGCCCCCGGCGTCATTATCTCCGGCGGTGAGGTCCTCGGCTCGGTTCTCTCCCCACACGTGCGGGTGAACTCGTGGTCCTCGGTTCGCGACTCGGTGCTCTTCGACGGCGTCAACGTCGGGCGCAACGCCACCGTGGTCGGCGCAATCCTGGATAAGTACGTCCAGGTGGAGGAAGGCGCCCAGGTCGGCATCGATCACGAACACGACCGCGCTCGCGGTTTCCACATTTCCGAAGGCGGAATCGTGGTCGTACCCAAGGGCGCGCGCGTCACGATGCACTAGTGATGCAACGCGATGGGGGGCAACTTCGGTTGCCCCCCATTTTCTTCGCTGTCAGTGACATCACGTGACGAAATTGCGAATAGACGGCTACCCTGTAGGCATGTTGCATCGTTTCTCGCTCGTGGCACCGCATCCGATACCGGCCTCGCTGTGCCATCACGTATCCCAAACGATCGAAGACCTCACCTCAGATTACGACGCGCGGCCTGTGATGACAGTCGGTCTGCACGCGCACACCTGGTTATTCGAGGGGCCAGATCCGGACGACGCGGGTGGTTACGGTTCGCGCTATTCCACCCGCGCCGATTTCAACGAAGAACTGCGCGGCCCGGCCATGGCGCTCGCGATCGACTCGGCACTCATGACTGGCAAGATGGCCGAAGCTGGCCCCGCTGCGATTGTCACCGACGTCGACTCCACCTTTATCACCACTGAGGCCATCGAGATGTTGGCCGCCCATGCCGGCGTCGAGGAGGAGGTTCGGGCGGTGACCGAAGCCGCGATGCGCGGTGAGCTTGACTTTTCCCAGTCCCTTGCCCATCGCGTGGCCATGCTCGCGGGAATGCCCGAGTCGGTGTTCGGTCACGTGCTCGCCGAGGTGCGCCTGACCCCGGGCGCCCGCCGCCTGGTCGAGGAGATCCACGCCCGCGGCGGCAGGTTTGGTCTTGTCTCTGGCGGCTTTACCGAGGTGGTCGGCCCGCTCGCTGAGCGGGAGGGCATCGACCGCTTCGTCGCCAACGGCCTGAGCGTCGAATCCGGCGCGCTCACCGGCCGCACCTACGGCACCGTGATCGATGCCGCAGCCAAGGTGGCCGCCGTCGAGACGTGGGAGCGCGAGTGGGGCATCGACGCGGACATGGTCCTATGTGTCGGCGATGGCGCGAACGACCTGCCCATGATGCGCCGCGCAGGTCTAGGCGTCGCCTTCCAGGGCAAGCCTGTGGTGCGCGAAGAGGCAGACTGCGCGGTGAGCTTCCCTCGCCTAGACGCGGTCGCGGCCCTTGTGGGGTGGGATATTCATGCCTAGTCCCATGTGTCCGCTCCGCTTCGGGGAGCCGTGTACGCTGTGCCAGCTCTACGTCACCGGTCCGGAGGATTGCCAGACCGTCAAGCTCGTCATGGAGGATCCGGAGTTACGCGCGGAGTGGGCACGCCGTCGCGCCGAATACAACCGCGCCAAACGGGAGCAACAAGCGGCGACGCGCGCGCCTAGGGCCGATCGCGGACCCGATCTCGAGACCACGGACCGTTAGTCGTTGGCGAGCCTCCATCCCTCAGCCTTCGTCCGATTCTCCCAGAACTCTCGATAGATTCCCGGACTCTCCACCAGCTCGGCGTGAGTGCCGCGCTGGGCGACGCGCCCCGACTCGTCGAGCACCACGATCTGATCCGCCGAGGTGATCGTGTTGAGCTTGTGAGCGATCACCAGAACTGTCGACTCGGACCGCAACGAGGTGAACGCGCGGGCGAGGTTCGCCTCGTTCTCGGCGTCCAAGGCGCTCGTCGCTTCGTCAAATAGGCAGATCGGAGCCTTCTTGAGCAACGCGCGAGCGACAGCGACCCGCTGACGCTCGCCCCCGGAGAGGGCCGTGCCACCCTCGCCGACGCGGCTTGCCCAGCCCTCAGGTAGCCGCTTGACGATCTCGTCGACCCCGGCAAGGTGAGCGGCCTGCTCAATCTCTTCCCGGCTGGCGTCAGGATTTCCGACCTGGATGTTCGCCTCCAAGGTGTCGTCGAAGAGGTAGACGTCCTGGAATACCATCGACAGTTTTGACATGAGATCGGCCGAGGTCTGATCCTTCACATCGACTCCGCCGACGAGCACCTGGCCCGAATCGACCTCCCAGAAGCGGCACACCAGACGGGTGATCGTCGTCTTGCCCGAGCCCGATGCGCCGACGATCGCCGTCATCGATCGCGCCGGCACGTCGAAAGACACATCGTCGAGCACCTTGGTACGTCCGTCGTAAGAGAAGGACACCCCGCGTAGCTCCACCGCCCCGGGGCGCTCGTCACTGGAGCTGGTTGCCGGCTCGCTGAGCGGCTCGGTGCTTAGCACGTCGTCGACCGTTGCCAGGGTCGGGCTCAGCGTCTGAAGCCCGACGCGCGCATCGTTGAGTGCGTTCAAATAGACGAGGATCTGGAGAGTGAGGCCGGCGGCGGCGACCGCCTCGAGACCCGAAAGCTCCCCGTTGAGCGCCATTGAGACGATCTGCATGATCAGCACGACCGTGATCGTCTGGGCGGCCATCCCTCCGATCAGCTGGGCGATCACATCGATGAGCAGCACGCGGCGAGCCCGGCGTTGGTTCTCATCGATCGCGCGCGCAAGCTGGGGATATTGAAGCCGGTCGCAGGCCCTGAGCATCGGCTGAACGGCTGCGAACTCCACCACTCGATCTGACAGTTCCTCCTCGGCCGGTTCCCGGTAGGCGGCGGTGCGCCCGTTGATCGCGGTCAGCGCCGCGATGAGCACCACGTAGCCGACGAGCATGGCGCTCGCCAGCCACCCGATGGCGGGATACCAGACGATCAGACCAGCAGTAAGCGTCACGAGGGTCACGAAGGCGACCGTCATGAGGGAAAGCATGTGGCCAGCGAGGGAACCCATCTCGTTTACCGCCGCTGCCGACAGGCGCGAGAGTCGGCCGACCGAATCGGAAGTGAACCAGCCCAAGGGAAGGGTCGACAGCTTGTCGCCCACCTTGGTGTGGACGCGGCGCATAACCTGGAAAGCGGAGGCATACGAACACTTCTCGCGGACGAAGATCGTCACCAAGCCGGTCGCTCCCAAGATCGCCAGGACGACGATCCATCCGCGAACGTGGGTGCCGCCGTCAGCGAGCGCCCTCGCCAACCTCATCAGGGCCAGTAGACCCAGACCCTGAATGACCCCGTTCGCCACCCGGCATATCCAAGCGAACACATTGGCCGAATCGTGGGCACCTTCGTTGAGCTTTCCGTAGTTTCGTAGCGTGGCGACAAAACCCATATGCTTCCCGCTCATGCCTCCACCTCCTCGGGCTCTGCTGCGGAGGCGCGCAGCAGTCGCCTATAGCATTCGTTGTCTCGGATCTCGTCGTGTCTTCCTGCGGCCTGGACGCGCCCGTGGTCGAGCACGACGATCTGATCGGCCCCGCGCACCGATGCCGGGCGGTGGTCAATCACGATCACCGTCCGGCCGGTAACGAGATGGTTGATAGCCTCTTGTATTTGTGCCTCGCAGGCCGGGTCGACCATCGCCGCGGCCTCGTCGAGAATGAGGACCGGCGTGTCTCGCAATAGCGTGCGGGCGATCGCGATACGTTGCTCCTGACCGCCTGAGAGCTTGACCTCGTCGCCGATGACCGTGTCGTAGCCATTGGGTAGCTTGCAGATCTCATCGTGGATCCGGGCGCGCTTGGCCGCCTCCTCGATCTGCTCCCTGCTCGCTCCCGGCCTACCCATCGCGATATTCTCAGCCACCGATGCGCGAACGAGCAGTGCGTCCTGAAGTACGAATCCGACGAGGGAGTATAGCTGAGTCTCGCTCATGGAACGTATGTCGACACCTCCGATCTTCACGCTTCCCCCCTCCGGGTCAACGAAGCGGGCGACGAGCTTCGCCAACGTCGACTTTCCCGCGCCCGACGGGCCGATGAGCGCGGTGATAGTTCCCGGGGCACACCTCATGCTCACACCATCGAGTGCGATCGTCGAGCCGTAGGTGACCCGCGTGTCTGAGACGACGACCTCGCACCCGCAAGGAGCCTTAGCGGTGGGCTCGATATGGGAAATCATCGGGGTATTTCGTGCCTCACAGATCCGTTTCGCGGCCGCACCGGCAAGCTGGTAATTCCAGGCCATATTTGCCACGAGCG
The DNA here is from genome assembly GCA_022783305.1 of Trueperella sp. Lineage (GTDB taxonomy): Bacteria > Actinomycetota > Actinomycetes > Actinomycetales > Actinomycetaceae > Trueperella > Trueperella abortisuis. Next base: position 21,243 of record JALEWQ010000093.1, read on the forward strand.
TGATCGAGTCAGGCAAGGAGATTGCGATGAGGCATCCGACGATCACCTCGACGGGGGTCACCCAGCCGCGTGTACACAACCAGGTTCCGACAAATCCCACCATGAGCACGATGACCGGGGTCGAGACGATCCCGGCGGTCAGCGCGCTGGCCGTGGTCAGCGGGCGGTTCCACTCCTCCATGAAGTCGCACGCATCTTCAGCGGCGTCCGCATAGCGGCGGTGGGCCCGCCCGACGATGCCGAACGTCTTGACCACGGCGATTCCCTTGACAAACTCGATCATCGCCGCGGAGACCTTATCGAGGTAGCCGTTGAGCTCCACGGAGCGCTCGCCCACTCCGCGCATAAGGATCGAGAAGATGAGGGCGTAGATCGGGATCGACGCTGTCGCGAGCAGACCCAGCCTCCAGTCGATCACGAAGGCGTAGATGCCGCACATCACCGGCACGCAGCAAGCGACGATAGAGTCGACCGGCCGGTGCGCGACGAGCATGTGCAGGGTCTTCACGTCATCGGAGACCACCTTGCGAACGTGCCCGGAGGTATTTTCCCCAAACCAGTCCAGAGACGTCTTTCCAAGGCGCGCCACGATATCCCGCCGAATCGACGCCCCAAGTCGGACATCGGCAAGGTGGGTGATAAGCAACGCGATGAAATAGACTGCCAGGCGGGCGAGGAAGGTGGAGAGCAGTACCATGACCCAGCGCTTGACGACCTCGGGATCGACCGAGCCACCAGAGGGGGTAACGAGCTCGTTGCCGATGCCGACAAGCGCAACATAGGGGAAGACCGCGAGCACCGAAGATACCACCGCCAACGTATTAGCGATCAACCGGGCTGAGCGCACCGGGGCAAGTAGCGAGGCGAGTGCCTCACGTCCTTCGCGATTGGCGGCCTTGAGAGCGGCCTGCTCGGAATTCTGCTGTTTCTTGGGCATCCGCCCATCTCCTTCTCTAGTTCTTGGAGCGTGATCGCGTCCCGAGGGCACGTATCTGCGGCTCGTCGTTGGCGCGGGCATCCGCGAGGGTGTCGAGCCACAGGCGCCGATCGGCAACCTCGTCGATGAACTCCAAATCGTGGCTGATGATAAGTACCGTCTTGCCACGCGCGGCGAGGGCACGAATCTCTTCACTGATCGATCGAAGCTGGGCGTAGTCCACACCCGAGGTCGGCTCGTCGAAAACGTATAGCTCCTTATCTGCCACGAGCGAGCAGGCGATGACGAGTCGCTGTTTCTGCCCACCCGACAGCGTCATGGGATGACGGTCGGCGAGCTCGTCGAGGTCGAGAGCTGCCAGTACCCCATCGATGCGCTCGTCGCTGACCTCCACCCCACCGATACGCATCTCAGCCCGGACGCTCTGTCCAAAAAGCTGACGGTTGACGTCCTGCATCACCAGCACAGATCTGGCCTGGCGCATGTGCTTGCCGGCGTCCTTTCCGGCGAAGCTGATGCGCCCGGCGGAGGCATCGGCCAGGCCGATGAGCACCCGGGCGAGCGTCGTCTTGCCCGCCCCGTTAGGCCCCTCCAGGCTCGTCACCTGGCCGGGATAGAGCGTAAGAGAATCTATGTCCAGGACCTCTCGATCGCCGTAGCTGAATGTCAGATTGTCGGCAACGACCGCATCCGTTGTCCCGGACCGATCCGATCCTTCGCCCAGTATGCCGGCATCCGGCGCCTTCAGGGTTCTTAGGCCCATTGCACGGCGTTCGACGTCGCTGCGAGAGTAAAACTCGTTGGCGCCACACACCTCGACGACGCGCCCGCCGGCAAGCCTGACCACCCGGTCGGCGATCTCGCGGAAGGGGTAGACGCGGTGTTCGGCACACACGATTGTCCATCCCCGCCCCTTCAACTCGCCGAGCGCGGCAGCGAACCGGCCAATCATCTCCACCGAAAGGTTGGAGGTCGGCTCGTCGAGCAACAGGATGTGTTGGGGCCCCGCGGTGGCGACAGCGCTCGCAACGAGCTGAGCCTGCCCACCCGAGAGCTTGGTCAGGTCGCGATCGAGGAAATCGGCCAGCGCCCAGGTATCGGCGGCATCCTCGATGCGCCTTGCGATCACCTCGGGGGCCTCGCCCGCGTTCTCGCTTGCAAATGCGAGCTCCTCGATGACGTTGGCGGTGAAGAATTGCGAGCGAGGATTCTGGAAGACTATCCCTGCGCATCGCCCGAGGCTCTGAATGTCAGTCGAGGTCGTCTCGTGTCCGGCGAGCGTGACCTTGCCGGACAGATCGCCGGAGAACAGCTCGGGGATGAGCCCGTTGAGCAATTTCAGGATCGTGGACTTTCCGCAACCAGAAGGCCCGGTGATGAGGACGAACTGCCCGGGGGCGAACTCTAGGTCGATGTCCATGACGCCGCCCGAGCGCGGTGCCCCCTCTCCCTCACCGAGGGCGTAAGCGAATGTGACGTGAGAGAGCGTCGTCATTATGCCGCTCCGATTCCAAGCAGGTCGATGTGCCGGACGAAGGGTCCGACGCCGATCAGTGCCGCGAGGATCACGAGCCAGGCAACGTCGGAGGGCCGCATGTGCAGGCGGCGCATCGTCGTGGGCCGAACGTGCGAGCCGAGACCTCGGACCATTCCCGCCGCGGTCATCTCATCGGCGGTGCGTGAACAGGACATGAGCAGCGGCACAAGCACCATTTCTAAATAGTCCAACGGATGAATCAGCACCCTCCACCCCGGAGCAAGCCCCCTGAGAGTCATCGCCTCACGAATCCCTCGATACTCGCTCACAACCAGGGGAATGAAGCGCAACATGACCGTGAGGGGGACCACGACGGCGACTGGGCAGCGTAGCTGACGCATCGCGGCGACAAGCTCCCCGGGCGCGATGACGGCGATCGCGTAATAGGCGATGGCCACGGTGGCGCCGAACTGAGCGAGCCACATGCACGCCACGGTCACGAAGGCGGTAAATCCGTTCGGCCACAGGGACGAGGGGACGATCGCTAGGGCGACCAGAATCGCCTGTGCCAGACCGATCTTCACCGCTGCCCTCACCCGTCCCAGCGTCCACACCGCCGCCCAAGCCACGCAAAAGGCAACGAGGCAGCCGGCGAAACCCGCTCTCCTCGACATCGCGAGAACATTGATAACTAAGACGGCAAGCAGAACGGTTCGAGGATCGGGGTGCGAGCTACTCGCCCCGACACGCGTCGGGGAGGGCTGCTCGCTCCTGACGCTCAGCGTCCCAACACGATCCTCCAGGAAGCTCACTTGGCGATCCCAGCTTTGGCAAAGTGGCGAGTGACTAGCTTCTGGCCGAAGAAATAGGCCGCGAGGAAGGCGGCGACAAAGGCGAACAGGCCCCAACAGACGATCGGCAGCGGGCTCAAGAACCAGTCGAGCTTGGCGGCATAGGCATCGCCCATGCTTGAGACGATGTATTCGCGGTAGCTTTCGGCGTTGATAAAGACGGGGAACCAGGGAACGATGTACCAGATGGTCAACACGGCGTAGCCAAGAGAGTTAGCCAGGCGAGAGAAGCCTCCCCGGGCCATGATGAACTCCCCCGCGAAGCCAAGCAGCGGGGCCAAGATAACCACGATCCAGGGGTGTCCCGTGAGCACCATGAGCCCGCCAACCAGTAGGCCCATGATTGTCAGCGCCCCGGTTGCGGGAACGCGCGCCTTGAACAACCCGATGACCGCGCTATTCGCGGTGATCCCCAGGAGATAGCCGACGAACATCATGAGCGGGTTGATGACGCCGAGCATGCCGGTGGCAAACACCAGAACGAAATAAATCGCCGTGAAGGCACCGATATTGACGAAATCCTTTGTTTTCATGGGCAGGCTCCTATCTGCGTGAAGGCGGGCCAACCACCGCCCCGCCTTAGGTTAGCCTACCCTTACTTTCTATAATGTCAAGGGTGCCGCATCACGTCGATACTCCGGGGCAAAAGACCACCTCGTCGTCTTCTCACCCATGTTTCTCTCAACGCCTCTCCAAGCCAGACAAACCAGCTTAATCAAGCGGCAACAAAGAAAGGACAACCCCTGAGAGCAAAGGTGCATTAGCGCGAGTCATGAAGACCTCCGAGTCAAGATTAGATTATGGCTAACCTAACTCTTCCCCGGAGGCCTTCACCTATCTCAGATGTTCACAACCTCAAAGGAAGCACAGTACGCCTAGACCTTCGCGCGTCGGCATCGTAGGACGGACAGCCCGGCGCCGATCGCAGCCGCAAGGTTGAAGATCCACAGGAATCCCGTGGGCGCCAAGACCATTAGGAGGAATCCGGCGATTATTACCCACGGCGCTTTCGTGACCCGCCCTACGCACACGCCGATCACACCGACAAGGGAAGCGATAGCGAACGGGTAAAGTTCGGTGGTTCCGCCCTGGTAAATAAATGCGACGTACGTGCCGTAGGCAACACCGCCGAGCCCGAAGAGGAAGGCGATTGCGAGAGCGAGGTTGAGCTTCATAATATCGCCCGCTGACAGCTCGTAGCACTTGCAATATCTGCCGTTGGCGCATATCGCACAAATATGATTGGCACAACTGCTTCCCTCATTTGTTTTCCTCTAACATTAACAGCTGTACACTTATCCGAGATATCGTATTCAACTGCAATTTCGTTTCCCTCTTCAACAGCTGCATTTACCTCGACCATAGTCGTTGCACAATCACCTTCTCCAGTTGCTACATCGGCGCCCGGATGAAGGCCTGTAGCGGGAGCGAACCCAGTACCAGCTGCGGCCAAGCGGTATCGACGCTGAAGACCGCGGCCGCAGACGTCGGGAAACCCGAAGCGAAGCCGGCCTGACCCTTTCCGTCCCACAGCTGGTAGGCGACCGCGGTCATGGTCGGTTCGTGCCCGAGCACCATGACCACGCGCTCGGTGGCGGCCGCGCGCAACAGCTCCACCACCTCGTCCCCGCCGGCCGAATACAGACCCGGCTCGACGATGCGTTCCCGAACGCGCAGGCCGCCGGAGGTCAACGCCTCCAGGGTCTGCAGGGTTCGGGTCGCATCGGACACGAAGAGCTGGTCGACCTCACCGACGACGCGACCGATCTCTCCCCCAACGAAGCCGGCCTGGCGCTTGCCGTGATCGCTGAGCGGACGGGCGTGATCCACGCCGGCATGTCTAGCCTTCGCGTGGCGCATCAGAATCAGAGTCATGCCTTCAGCCTAGGCCAGAGAGATCAGCTCGATGTAGTCTTCCGACCATAGGTCCTCGTCCCCGTCAGGCAGGAGCAGCACCCGGTCGGGCTCAAGGGCACTGACAGCCCCCTCGTCGTGGGTGACGAGCACGACGGCGCCCTCATACTTGCGTAGCGCATCGAGGATCTTTTCCCGCGAGGCCGGGTCGAGGTTGTTCGTCGGCTCGTCGAGGAGAAGGACGTTCGCGCCGCTGGCCACGATCGTGGCTAGCGCCAGGCGGGTCTTCTCGCCGCCCGAGAGGACGCCGGCCGGCTTGTCGGCGTCGTCGCCGGAAAAGAGAAAGGAGCCGAGCACGCTGCGCACGTCGGTGTCCGTGAACTCGGTGGGCGCCGCGCGGCGCATGTTCTCATACACGCTCGCACCGGTGTCAATGAACTCGTGCTCCTGGGCATAGTAGCCGAGCTTGAGGCCGTGGCCGTCGACAACCTCGCCGGTGTCGGGTTGCTCGACCCGAGCCAGCAGGCGTAGGAGCGTGGTCTTGCCGGCGCCGTTGAGGCCGAGGATAACGACGCGCGATCCGCGATCGATCGCCAGGTCCACACCCGCGAACACCTCAAGCGAACCGTAGGACTTGCTCAGGCCTTCCCCGCGTAGCGGCGTCTTGCCGCACGGCGCCGGGGTCGGGAAGCGTAGGTTCGCCACCCTCTCCGCCGCGCGCTCGGCCTCCAGGCCCTCCAGCATCCGCTCGGCGCGCTTCTCCATGTTCTGCGCCGCCACGGCCTTCGTCGCTTTGTAACGCATCTTGTCGGCCTGGGCCATGAGCGCGGCGGCCTTCTTCTGCGCGTTTTGCCGTTCACGACGCCGGCGCTTCTCGTCCGTCTCGCGCTGGAGCACGTACTTGTTCCATCCCATGTTGTAGACGTCGAGCGTGGAGCGGTTGGCATCCAGGTACCACACCGTGTTGACGGTTTCTTCAAGGAGCTGGACATGGTGGGAGACGATGACGTAGCCCCCGCTGTAGGCCTTGAGCCAGTCACGCAGCCAGAGGATGGAGTCATGGTCGAGGTGGTTCGTCGGCTCATCGAGCAGGAGTGTCTCGGCGTCGGAGAACAGTACCCGGGCGAGTTCGACGCGACGACGCTGACCTCCCGAGAGCGTCTCAAGCGGCTGGTCGAGCACGCGATCGGGTAGGCCGAGCGCGGCGGTGATGCGGGCGGCCTCGGAGTTGGCGGCCCATCCCCCGGCGGCGGTGAACTCGGCATCTAGGCGCACGTAGCGCTCCATCGCCTTGTGTTGCTTGGGCCCGGTAAGGGTGGACATCTCGCGTTCGGCACGGTTGATCCGCGCGAGCATCTTCTCAATTCCGCGCACCGAGAGGATCCGCTCGCGTGCGATCTGGGTGAGGTCACCTTCGCGGGTGTCCTGGGGCAGGTAGCCGACTGTGCCGCGCCGGTGGATCGAGCCGCCGCGTTCGACGACGTCCGAGGTGGCCTCTTCGCCCGCCAGCAGGCGCAGCAACGTCGTCTTTCCAGCGCCGTTGCGTCCCACCAACCCGATCCGTTTGCCCCGATCGACGGTGAGGGAAACTTCGTTTAAAAAGACGCGCTCGCCGATGCGCATGTGAAGGTCCTGTCCCTGAATCATTCCCCCAGTCTAACGGGGTAAGGGAAGCAACCCCGACTCAGCATGTGTCGGAGGGACGTTATAGACTCGTGGTGATCGACACGAAAGGCGGCCGGTATGACCTTCAATGACAACGCTCGGCTCAGCACGTCCGGGGTGAGCCGAGGCAGGCGCGGCGCCGCCGTTGGAGGCGGGATCGGCGGGTTTGGCCTGATGGGAGTCCTTCTCTACTTTCTCCTCACCGGCACCCTGCCCGACTTCGGCCAGTCCTACGAGGCGCCCGTCCAGCGGGCGGACACGGCGACCAGCCTCGAGCAACTGTGCCAGACGGGCGCGGACGCGAACCGGCACGTGGAGTGCCGCATGGTGGGAGGGAAGAACTCGATCGATGACTTTTGGGGGCGCCAGGCGCCGCAGGAGCTCGGGATCCGCTACCAGCCGGCCTCCCTCAACCTCTTCTCCGGACAGGTCTCCACCGCCTGTGGCATGGGCTCCGCGCAAACCGGGCCGTTTTACTGCCCCGGCGACCAGACGATCTACATTGACGTGTCGTTCTTCGATCAACTCGACCAGCTCGGCGCGGATAATGCCCCGCTCTCCCAGCTTTACATCCTCGCCCACGAATACGGCCACCATATGCAGCTGCTGACCGGCGATCTCAACAGGGTCGACCACCGCTCCAGCGGCGAGAATTCCTCCATGGTTCGCTCGGAACTCCAGGCCGACTGTCTTGCCGGCGTGTGGATCCATAACGCCGCCGCCACCACGGATGCTAACGGCACGGCGTTCCTCCGCCAGCCCACGCAGGATGAGTTACGCTCCGCACTGAGCGCCGCCCAAGCCGTCGGCGACGACCGCATCTACGAACATGCCGGTCTGCAAGCAAACCCGGACAATTTCTCCCACGGCTCTGCCGACAAGCGCATGGAGTGGCTCACCCGCGGCATCAACGGAGGCACATATGACACGTGCGACACCTGGAGTGTCGCACGTCCCTGAGTCCCACGCTGGCCCTCACCGAGCGAGGGCCAGCGTCTTAGACGTTGAAGCCGAGGGCGCGAAGCTGGTCGCGTCCGTCGTCGGTGATTCGCTCCGGCCCCCACGGCGGAAGCCAGACCCAGTTGATTCGCAGGTCGTCGACGAGTCCGGCGACCGCCTGGCGCGCCTGCTCCTCGATGACGTCCGTCAACGGGCACGCTGCCGACGTCAGAGTCATGTCCGCAATCGCGCAGTTGCCTTCAAGCGTGATGCCATACAGCAGGCCCAGGTCGACAATGTTGACGCCCAGTTCGGGGTCGATCACGTCGCGCAGAGCCTCCTCGATGTCCGCGGTGCTCGGTGGAGTAACGTCACTCATTGCCATCTCCTTATCTCCGGTTATCTCCAGCCCTATTCGAGGGCCTGATCGGTAGCGTCACGCAGGGCCATCCAGCCCAGTAGCGCGCACTTGATTCGCATGGGGAACTTCGACACGCCCTGGAAAGCAGAGGCGTCCTCCAGAAGGTCCGCGTCCTCATCCGAGATCGCCGCACCTTGGCCGTCCATCATGTGGCGGAACGTGCGGTAGAGCTGGTCGAACTCCTCGACCGTCTTACCCTCCACGAGCTCCGACATGATGGAGATCGAGGCCTGAGAGATCGAGCAGCCGTGCCCATCCCACGCTAGGGCGATTTTGCCGTCATCGATGCTGACCTGCATCGTGACTTGATCGCCGCACGTCGGGTTAACCTGGAAGGACTCCCCCGCCGGCTCATCGAGCACCCCCGCGCCGTGACGCTCGCACGCGGCGTCGAGGATGATCTCCTGGTACATCTGTTCGAGTTCGTTCATCGCCTCAATCCCCTAGTCCAAAGAACGAGCGTACACCCGATAGCGCCTCAAGGAAGGCGTCGATTTCTTCTGGCGTATTGTATGGCCCGAACGACGCGCGGCTGGAGGCGTGGACGCCGAAGTGCGCGTGGACGGGTTGGGCGCAGTGGTGACCCACACGAATCGCGATGCCCTTCGAGTCAAGCACCTGCCCGACGTCGTGCGGGTGGACACCCTCGACATCAAAGCTGACGATGCCGAGCCGGTCTGCAGCATCCGCCGGGCCGAGCACTCGCACGCCCGGGATCCTCGCGATTCCCTCGAGCGCGCGGGCCGTGAGGGCGGCCTCGTGCTTTTCTACCCTGTCCATGCCGATGTTCATGAGGTATTCGGCCGCAGCTCCCATGCCCACCGCCTGCGCGACCGGCTGCGTGCCGGCCTCGAAGCGCGCCGGCGGCAACGCGAACGTCGTCCGCTCCAACGTCACAACCTCGACCATCGAGCCGCCCGTCAGGAACGGCGGCAAAGCCTCAAGCAGTTCCTTGCGCCCGTAGAGCGCACCAATTCCGGTGGGGCCGAGCATCTTGTGCCCGGAGAAGGCAGCAAAGTCCACGCCCAACGCGTGAAAATCTACAGGCATGTGCGGCACAGACTGACACGCGTCCAAGACGACGATCGCTCCGACGCCGTGAGCCAGCTCGACGAGCCTGTCCACGGGCGCGACCACACCGGTCACATTGGCCACGTGGGCGAAAGCCAGCACCTTCGTGCGCTCATCGACGATGCCCTGCGCGATCCCCCGATCGACGTCGATCCGCCCGTCCGCCGTCAGCTCGAACCAACGCAACTCGGCGCCGGTGCGCAAGCACAGCTCCTGCCACGGGATGAGGTTGGCGTGATGCTCGGCGCGGGTGATGACGACGTTGTCGCCTTCCCGGATTCTCATCCGCTCCTGGATCTCTCGCAGGCGCTGGGCTTGCTTGCGCCCGCCGCGGATCACTGACTCGCCGCGCCCGCGCGAGACGTCGTCGAAAGCGTAGGCGAGGAGGTTGAGAGCCTCGGTCGAGTTCTTCGTCCACACGATCTCGTCAGTCTCGGCGCCCACCAGGCGCGCGACTAACGCGCGGGCACCTTCGTAGGCCACAGTCGACTCGGCGGCCAGCTGGTGCGATCCACGCTTGACGGCGCCGTTGCTGTAGAGCTCCTGGCGATCAACGGCATCGATCACCACCTGCGGCTTTTGCGAGGTGGCACCGGAATCAAGATAGACGAGCTCTTCCCCGCCCCGCATGCGGCGTTGCAGGACGGGGAAATCCTCGCGTGGAGCGACCGAGTTCATTACTTCTCGAAACGCTCGTAGCCCTCGGCCTCAAGCTGGTCGGCGAGCTCGGGACCACCCGAGAGCGCCACGCGGCCGTCCACGAAGACGTGGACGTGGTCAGGCTTGATGTAACGCAGGATGCGGGTGTAGTGCGTGATGAGCATAATGCCGTTACCGTTGGAGGCGTGGACGCGGTTGACTCCCTCCGAGACCAGGCGCAACGCGTCGATGTCCAGGCCGGAATCCGTCTCGTCGAGGACGGCAAACTTGGGCTTGAGCACCTCCATCTGGAGGACCTCGAGGCGCTTCTTCTCGCCACCGGAGAAGCCGACGTTGACGTCACGACCAGCCCACTCCTTCTCGACCTTGAAATTCACCATCGCCTCGTCGAGCTCCTTGACCCACGTGCGCAGCTTCGGGGCCTCGCCGTCGATCGCGGTCTTGGCCGAGCGCAGGAAGTTAGTTACGGTCACGCCCGGCACCTCCACCGGATACTGCATGGCCAGGAACAGGCCAGCCTTAGCGCGCTCGTCGGCGGTCAGCTCGACGATGTTCTCGCCGTCGAGGAGGATCTCACCTTCGGTGATCGTGTAGCTTGGGTGACCCGCGATCGCGTAGGCGAGCGTGGACTTGCCCGAGCCGTTGGGGCCCATGATGGCGTGGATCTCACCGTGCTCGATCTTCAGGTCGACGCCCTTGAGGATCGGCTTCGGACCCTCGGCGGTCTCGACGGACACGTGCAGGTTCTTAATTTCGAGAGTAGACACGAGTTTTCTTCTTTTCTCTTTGAGGATCAATAGTTACAGCGTGAGGAGGACGCTTTCGCCGTCCACCCGCACCGGGTAGGTCTGGATCGGCTCGGTGGCCGGTGGGGAGAGCGGCTCGCCAGTTTCCACACTGAAGGCCGCGCCGTGACGAGTGCATTCGATTTCGTCATCGAAAACCTCGCCCAAGGAGAGCTTGAATCGTCCGTGCGAGCACTGATTGTCCATGGCAAACCAGCGTCCGGCCTCGGTGTGGATCACCGCGATGTCCCTGCCATCCACGGTGAATCCCTCCACGGTTCCGGGATCGACGTCCGACACGGTACAGATCTGCACGTCGCTCATTCGGAAAGCTCCAACACGATGTCAAGCTCCTTCTCGATGGACTCCATGAGCTTGCTCTGAACCGACTCGACGCCGATCTGGTTGATCAACTCGGCGAAGAAGCCGCGCACCACGAGTCGTCGCGCCTGATCCTCCGGGATGCCACGCGAACGCAGGTAGAACAGCTGCTCGTCATCGAATCGGCCGGTGGCTGACGCATGGCCGGCGCCCTCGATCTCGCCCGTCTCGATCTCCAAGTTCGGCACCGAGTCGGCCCGCGCGCCCTCGGTCAGGACAAGGTTGCGGTTGAGTTCGTAGGTGTCCGTGCCCTCGGCGTTCGGCTGGATGAGCACGTCGCCGATCCACACCGAGTGGGCGTCCTCCCCTTGAAGCGCGCCCTTGTAGGTGGCGTTCGAGGTGCAGTTGGCCTGATTGTGGTCGACAAGCAGGCGATTCTCGATGTGCTGGCCCTCGTCGACGAAGTAAGCGCCCAGCAGGTTGAGCTCGCCGTTCTCGCCGCCGAAGTCCACCGACGTCGTCGTGCGCACGACGTCGCCGCCGAGGGATACCACGATGTGCTTGAGGTTGGCGTCGCGCGCCACGTGAGCGCGGTTGGAGGAGATGTGGACGGCGTCGTCGTCCCAGTCCTGGATCGTGACGAAGGTCAGGTGTGCGCCGCTCTCGACGTTGATCTCGATCCCCTCGGCCAGCCGCGCCGAACCGAAGTGGTTGATGACCACGGTCGCCTCGGAGAAGGGCTGGGCGTCGATGAGGAGGTGAAGGGCGGCAACGTCCTTCGAACCGGAGCCGTCGATAGTCACGACGACCTCGCGCTCCAGCTTCGTGTCCTTCGGCAAGGTCAGGACGTAGACCTCCCTCGCACTATTCCACGCCAGGGCAGCCACGCGGTCCTCGGGCGCCATGAGGCGGCCGATTCGGGTATCCTCGCGCGAAACTCTCTCGAGGAGGGAGGGCTCGGAAGCGCTGATCGCCGGCACCTCGCCGGAGACCTCGTCAGCGAAGAAGTCCTCCATGCGTTCGAGCGGCGTAAAGCGCCACTCCTCCTCGGTGCCCTGCGGGACCGGGAAGTCCCCTAGGTTAAAGGAGAGCAAACGCTCAGCTCGAGACGCTGCGGGTTGAATGGTAGTCATCAGCCAACGGATCCTTCCATCTGAAGAGCAATAAGGCGGTTAAGTTCGAGCGCGTATTCCATCGGGAGCTCACGGGCAATCGGCTCGACGAAGCCGCGCACAATCATCGCCATGGCTTCCGTCTCCTCGATTCCGCGGCTCATGAGGTAGAACAGCTGATCGGCCGACACCTTTGAGACGGTCGCCTCGTGGCCCATCTCGACGTCGTCAGTGCGCACATCCACATAGGGGTAGGTGTCCGAGCGCGAGATCTGGTCAACCAGCAACGCGTCACACAGCACGTTCGACTTCGAGTGGCGCGCGTTTTCGTTGACCTGAACCAGGCCACGGTACGAGGAGCGGCCGCCGCCGCGCGAAACGGACTTGGAAACGATCGAACTGTGCGTGTTCGGCGCATTGTGGACCATCTTCGAACCCGTGTCCTGATGCTGGCCCTCGCCGGCAAAGGCGATCGAGAGGGTCTCACCGCGCGCCTGCTCACCCATGAGGTAGACGGCCGGGTACTTCATCGTCACCTTCGAGCCGATATTGCCATCGATCCACTCCATGGTGCCGCCCTGCTCGACCATCGCACGCTTCGTGACGAGGTTGTAGACGTTGTTTGACCAGTTCTGAATGGTCGTGTAACGCACCCGGGCGTCCTTCTTGACGAAGATTTCCACGACTGCGGAGTGCAGTGAGTCCGACTTATAGATCGGGGCAGTACAACCCTCCACGTAGTGGACCGAGGAGCCTTCGTCGGCGATGATGAGCGTGCGCTCGAACTGGCCCATGTTCTCCGTGTTGATGCGGAAGTAGGCCTGGAGCGGAATCTCCACGTGGACGCCCTTGGGGACGTAAACGAAGGAACCACCCGACCACACCGCGGTGTTCAGAGAGGCAAACTTGTTGTCGCCCAGCGGGATCGCTGTGCCGAAGTATTCCTCGAAGATCTCGGGGTAGTCCTTCAGGCCCGTGTCCGTGTCAAGGAAGATGACGCCCTGCTGTTCGAGGTCCTCGCGGATCTTGTGGTAGACCACCTCGGATTCGTACTGTGCGGCGACGCCGGCCACCAGGCGCTGCTTCTCGGCCTCCGGGATGCCCAGGCGGTCGTAGGTGCGCTTGATGTCCTGCGGAAGGTCGTCCCACGTGGTGGCGGTCTTTTCCGTGGAGCGCACGAAGTACTTGATCTGGTCGAAATCGATGCCGCTCAGGTCGGCGCCCCAGGTGGGCATGGGGCGCCGCTCGAACATCTTCAGCGCGCGCAGACGCTTGTTCAGCATCCATTCCGGCTCGTTCTTCAGCGCGGAAATATTGCGCACGACGTCCTCATTCAGGCCGCGTTGAGCGGACTCAGCGGCCGGATCCTCGTCATGCCACCCGTACTGGTAATTGCCGATGGAGGCAATCGTTTCTTCCTGGGTCAAACCCTCGTTTGTACCCGGTGCGGTTTGGGTCATCAGTTTCCTTCCGAGACGCCGCCAAGTGGTGGCGGTGTTGTTGTTGCGCGCTCCTCGGAGCGCGCCGTTCGCGAACGAGTTCGCAAATTCTTGGGTAGCCCGAGCGGGATGTTCGTGGTGCACACGTGCCCGCCGGAGGCGATGGTGGACAGCCGTTGGATCGGCACGCCCAGTAGCCGGGCGAAGGCCTCCGTCTCCGCCTCGCACAGAAGCGGATAATCCTCCGCGCTTTCGTGGATCGGACAGTGCCCCTGGCAGATCTGGATCGCCAGCGCGTTCGGTCCGCCCCGGCGAAGGGTAGCGACATAGCCGTCTCTATTGAGGGCGTCCGTGAGCGCTGCTGCGCGGGCAGCCGGTCCGGTGCCGGCGGCGTCGAGGATCGTCCCGTAACGTTTCATCAACGACTCGGCGCGCGCCTGGATGAAGGCCTCCAGGCCTTCATCGCCCATGGCGTTGCGGACGAATTCGAGTGCATTACCCGCCAGATCGGAGTATCCCTGGCCGAGCTGGCTCTGGCCTTCCGCTGTGGCAACGTACTTGCGCGACGGGCGCCCGCGCCGGGTGTGCGTGCGTACCGGGGCGTCGTATTCCTCGATGAACTGATCGTCGACGAGCACCCCGATGTGACGGCGGACCGCGGCCGGGGTGAGCACCAGGATCTTGGCGAGTTCGCCGGCGGTGATTGGGCCACGTTCGACGATCAGACGCAGAATCTGCCCGTATGTTCCTTGGTCATTCACTCACTTCACCTCCTTGCGCCATTAAGAAACATGATCGTTGCTTTAATCTGAAATCGCAAGTCGAGGCGCACGCCGTGGCCTCGCACATACCCGTTCCATGAGGCTGGCGGTAGCTCGCAAACCGCCTGATCCTTGCCCTTGGCGCGGGAGCGCGGCTTTGCGGCAGGGACGTCCTTAGCTCGTCAGCGGGAGGCGAACCTCATCCTCCGCGCGCAGACCGCGGTGGAGGGCCACATTCGCGGCGAGTACACCGGCCACGAGACTCGGGCTGCTCAGCTCCTGGGCGAAGATTGCCTCAGTAACCTCGTGAAGTCCAAACCACTCCACAACGATCTCGGCCTCTTCCTCCATTCGCGTAAACGACGACGGGCAATGGGTGAGATCGAAGGCGAGAAAGACCCCTAGGTCCTCGTCCGACACGCCTGGCGAGGTGACGAAGTTGATCATCCGATACCAGCGGGCTGCGACGTAGTCCGTCTCCTCCTGCAGCTCACGTGCGGCGGCCGCCACTTCGGCCTCCCCCTCGGCATCGCACAGACCAGCGGGAATCTCCCACATGATGCGCCGTGGCGCGTGGCGATACTGGCGAATCAGGAGCACGTCCCAGTCCTCACCCGGTGCCTCGGAGGGGCGTAGCGCGACGATGGCGACGGCGTCGTCATGCTTCATCCACTGCCGGCGCGCTCGGTCCCCGGCCGCAAACTCGATCTCGTCATCGTAAATGGTGAAGATCGGACCGCGGAAACGCTCGAGGCGATCGGTTAGACGGACGTGGTCGGGGGCAGGGGTATCGCGCAGTTCAGGTCTCACGCCTCCAGCCTAACGCCTAAGCCCGGCAAACGCCTGCCTGTCGGTGGCGTGGAGCGCGGCCAGGCAAGTTCCGATGATCACGACGCCGCCCGCGACGGCCGCGCCCAGCGCCGCGACGATCGAGGAGCCACCGGCTTCGAGGATCCAGCTCACAAGCGCCCACGAGAGCGTACCCGAGGCGGCGGCCACCGGCACGAGGACGAGCACGCGAGTCATGCCGGCCAGCGCCTGTGCGCCCAGGGAGGTACGGATCATCGCCAGCACGGTGATTCCGCCAGCCGTCAGCCCCACCGACATCGATGCCCCGATGCCGACCAGGGTGGCCGTCCGCCCGCTCACGCCGACCGCCCGCATGAACACGAGGCAAGCCACTACCACGCCCCAACCGACCGAGTTGACGATGATGACACGGCGAGCCTCCCCGCGCGCGTAAAGCACCCGCACGCCGTGATAGAGCAGCGAGAATCCGACCAGGCCCACACCCATCGCCTGCATGGCCGTATCGAGTCCCTGGATATCGCGCCCAACCTCGAGCACAATCTTCGCCGGCCGCGAGAGCACAATCAGCAGCGAGGCGCAGACGATCCCCATGGACAGGACAAGGCGCGTGGACTGGGCGACAAGGCGGCGCAGACGATCCCCCGCGGCCGCCGAGATCTGGGGGAAGGTGACGGTGGCAATTGGAACGGCCAGCACGGCGTAGGGCACCATGAAAATCGCGTACGCGTAGTTGAAAGCGGCGTACGTGCCGGCGTCGTCGGCGCGGTTGGCGGTGAGCATGATCGCGATGATGGCGATCTGCTGGGCCGCTAGCGCCCCGAGGCCGGCCGCGCCCAGGCGGATTGTTTCCCGCCCGACACCGGGAGGGAAGGTGAACGTGGGCCGCAACCGCACGCACCGCCCCGCGACGACAAGCTGAGGCAGCGAGAACAGCACGACGCCGAACGTCGTACCCCAGGCCAGCAGCGCCACGTCGGCGGCGGTGAGGTCGGCCGGCGAGGCGACGACCGGCACGCGGGTGGCGTAGACGAGGAACATCGCCGTGACGGATATTGAGGACAGCAGCGGGGAGAGCGCCGGCCAAAAGAAGCGGTCGTAGCTGTGCAGCACGCCCGTGGCCACCACCGACAGCCCGTAGAGCGGAACCTGCGCCGCGAATACCCGCAACAGGAGCGCGGCGAGATGGGAAGTGGCCGGGTCAGCTTGCGCCAACAGCGCGCCGGCAAGCGGGTCGGCGAACACGGCGACGACGACGGCGATGAGCGTTCCCACGCTTAAGATCCACGTGGCCAACGCGGAGGCCGTCTGCCCCGCGAGGCGCTCCTGCCCGCGCCCGACGAATCGGGAAAGGATAGGGATGACGGCGCCCGCTAGCGCGCCGCCGGCAGCCACCTCAAACAGTACGTTGGGTACGGTGTTGGCGGTGTCATAGGCGCTGGCGATCGCCGAGTCGGATAGTGCCCAGGATTGGGCAAGCTTGCGTAGCAGGCCGAAGAGGCGAGAGACGAGGGTGAGGACCGCGACGAGCCCGGCCGCCCCGGCAAGTGCCCGCACCGACCGCATTATTCCCGGCCTAGCGCGTCCAGCTCGCGCAGGACGGGAGTGGACTCAATGATGGAGGAGAAGGAGACCTTCTCGGAGGCCGCGGTCAGTGCGACAAGGGCGGCAAGGATCGCAACCTTGATTCGCAGTGGCAGGGCCGACAGCGCAACGCCGAGGTGTGCCCCCAGCGCATTGGCCCCGAGATCTCCGAGCATCTTCTTCCCCTGCAGATCCTCACGAAGACCCGCCACCGTAGCCCCGAGGGCCACCTGCGCGAGGGGCGAAGCGGGCGCCAAGCAACATGCGACGACGCCGGCCGCCTTGCGAGCACGCCCGGGCCGCAGGTCGAGCAGGTTGATGAAGTTTGCGCTCAGCGCGATGAGGGCGGCATCCAGCGCCTTCTCCCCGGCGCGTCCGCCCGTCAGGCTCCCCGCGCACAGCGCGCCCACACCAATGGCGCCGATCTTCAGCACGCCGGAGGTCGGCTTACCAGACTTGAGGGCACCGAGGTGCCCTCGGAAGCCCTTTCCCTGCGCGGGGAAGCGGTCCTCCAGGTGGTCATCGATATACCCGGCGCCGGCCGCTGTGAGGGTGGCAACGAGCGCCGCCAGGGCGTACCGCGCGCCGGACTGCTCGCTCGTCGAGCTCCACCAGGTCGCCCCACGGCGCGACGCACCAGCTGCCAGGGTGCCCGCCACAAGGCCGGCCGCAGTCTCCACGCCGCCGGTCAGCGAGACCGCGCTACCGGTGTAGTTCGTACGCTCCCAGCCAGGAAGCCCGCCGGTCAGACCGTGGCGCGCCGCGACGCTACCAGCGATCGCGCCGGCGAAACCGATCATGAGTTATCGGCCTCGCCAGAGTCGGCAGGCGCCTCGGACTGCTCGCCCGCAGGTTCCTGCGCGGGCTGATCCGAGGCCTGCCCGCTCGGCTCCGGTGCGGGCTCGTTGCTCGGTTGGGCGGGCGCCGCCGGTGCAGGCGACTCCGTGCGGGTGCCGATGATTGCCTGTGCGCCCGTCTGAAGACCGAGATGGGCCAGCTGGTCGTTGAGCTCCGTGGCCACCGCGATGGCCACGTTGATCTGGCCCACCGCGGTGTCAGGCGAGTCAACCGTAGAGACCGGGGCCCCGGCATCGCGCAGCCCCTTGACCACGTCGGCGTCGGAGGTCGCGCCGCCTGCGGCGACCGTGGGACCGCGCGTGCCGAGTTCTGTCACGAGCGCGGTCAGGGTCTGGGTCGTGTACTGTTGCTGGGCCACCAGGTCGGCGTTGCCGGTCGCTGGCTCGACCTCAGGAGCAAAGACCACCACCGCATCGGCGGCCTCTGCGAGCGCGTCGATCGCGAGCATCGGGGTGTCAGTGCCCGTCATGAGGCCCGCGAGCGTGTCATGCTTAGTCGTGCCCTCGCGCACGAGGGCATTCAGCGCCTGCGCCAGGACGACGTTCGTGTCGGCGTCGTCAGCCACGCCCGGCACGTAGGAACGGATCTGGTCGGAGAAGGTGGAGCGGAAGGACGTCGTGCTGGCAGCGGTCCAGGCATCCGTGACAGTCACCTGACCCGTCACGCTCGCCCCCGCAAGCTCCAACTTGGCTCGCGACTCGCTGACCTGCGCATCCACCACGCCCGGCAGCACGACGACGGCGACCTTACGGCCTTCGAGCGTGCCCTGCACCAGGCTCGGCGCGATCTCGTTGATGGCTCGCTCCTGGTAGTCGAGCGCGCGGGTCAGGTCGGAGTTATCCCCCTTCAGCTTCTCGTTCGTCACCCGCAGGTCAGCCACCTGGCCCTGGAGCACGTTTCCGATCGAGTTCTGTAGCGGCCCGGCGCCCAAGATAATGCCGATCGCGAGGGCGAAGAAAACCGAGATGAGCGAAACTAAGTGATACCTAAAATCAACCACGATGAGACCCTAAAATAGATTCTTAATCCAGATGATCAGATCAGACCACCACACGTTACCTAGGTCGAACGCGATCCGTCCCAACTCCGTCGCGGACACCGCCGCGATCACGCCGGCGATGCCAGCGATGAGGAGGAAGGCGATCTGCCAATTCGAGATGCGCGACCGGTAGAGCCGGTTCACCCCGCGGGCGTCGACCAGCTTCGAGCCGACCTTAAGCCGCGTCAAGAACGTCGAGGCCATGCCCCGCCTGCCCTTGTCGAGAAAGTCCATGAGATTCGAGTGCGTCCCCACGGCCACGAGCATGGTGGCGCCCTTGCCGTCAGCCAGCAACATCGCGATGTCCTCCGACATGCCCGTCGCCGGGAAGAGCACGTGCTCCACCCCAAGATCCGCCACGCGCTTCTCACCCGGGGCGGTGCCGTCCCGGTATGCGTGAACCACGATTTCGGCGCCCGAGCGGATCGCCTCATCGGAGACCGAGTCCATATCGCCGATAATCATATCCAGCTTGTAGCCGGCCTCGAGCACGGCGTCGGCGCCGCCGTCCACCCCCACGATAATCGGACGGTACTCGCGGATATACGGGCGCAGGGTTTGCAGGTCTTCCTTGTAGTCGTGCCCGCGCACGACGATCAGCACGTGGCGCCCCTCGAACTGGGTGCGCACGGCCGGCATGCCCACGCCATCCAGGATGAGGCCCTGTTCCTTCTCCAGATACTCCATCGTGTTGTTCGCGAACGCCTTGAGCTGGACCGTCATCCCCGCCCGGGCGGTGGCCTGGTTCGCGTCGATCGTCTCCTGAGTCTGGACATCGCCGTGGCTGATCAGCGTAGAACCGCGGTAGACCTCGCCCTCCGGCGTGATGCGTAGGGTGTGTCCCTCGTGGACATCCATAATCCCCGAGCCGAGGTTGTCGATCACGGGGATACCGGCGTCGTGGAGAATCTGCGGACCGATATTCGGGTAGCGCCCCGAGGTGGACTTGGCGGCGTTGAGCACGGCGGCCGGCTGCTTTTCGACCAACCCCTCTGCCGCGACGCGGTCGATGTCTTCGTGGTCAATCACCGCGATGTCGCCAGGTCTGAGCCGTTTCACTAGATTTTTCGTGCGCGAGTCGACACGGGCCACTCCCCCGAGCTCCCCCGTTGAGATCTCCTCGTCGCGACGACGCTTAAACATCATGCCTTCATCATGACACAACAGCGCCGCGAATGAGCTCAGCCGCGTGGGTGCGCGCCACCGCCGACTCGGCATGGCCGGAGAGCATGCGGGCCAGTTCCGAGACCCGTCCCTCGCCCTCAACCACGACGACGTCCGTGGCCGTCGTCGCGCCCTCGCTCTTCTTCGCGACGACGACATGGTGATCCGCGTATGCAGCCACCTGAGCCAAGTGGGTGACCGTGAGCACCTGGCTGGCTTTGCCGACCTTTGCGAGCCGTTCACC
This sequence comes from Trueperella sp., assembly GCA_022783305.1. Taxonomy (GTDB): domain Bacteria; phylum Actinomycetota; class Actinomycetes; order Actinomycetales; family Actinomycetaceae; genus Trueperella; species Trueperella abortisuis. The sequence continues at coordinate 41,232 of JALEWQ010000093.1, forward strand.
CACGCAAAGCGCTGTCTTTCCGCCGATTCCAGCGTCCACCTCGTCGAAAATAAAGGTGTGATCGGGGCGCGGGTTGGCATTGAGCACCACCTCAAGGGCGAGCATGATGCGCGAGACCTCCCCGCCCGAGGCGGTCGCCGTCAGCGGAAGATCGGGCGCACCTCGGTGGGCGCGTAGCAGGAATCTGACGGCGTCGAGGCCGTGCCGGGCGGGCTCCTCGCGCGGCTCAACGAGGACACTAAATGTGGCGTCTTTCATGGCCAGATCGTGCAGCTCGGCGGTCACCATCTGCCCGAGTTTCTCAGCCGCGGCGCGGCGAGCCGCCCGCAGCTTGCGGCCAGCTTCCATGAGCGCCTTGTGTGCCGCCCGCGCCTGCCCCTCCAACTGCTCCAGGTGCTCCTCGGGAGCCGAGAGCCGGGCAAGCCTGTCGTCTGCCGCACCCCGCTCGGCGAGGATCTCCTCGATCGTCATGCCGAGGTCACGTTGCAGGGAGCGCAACTCCGCCCGGCGGGCGTGGATCAAATCGAGCTCCTCCGGGTCGGCGTCAAGGCCTGAGAGCTTCAGCCCCAGCGCGTTGGCCACGTCCGAAGCCAGTAGCGAGACTTCACGCAACTGATCCGACAGCGCGCCAAGTTCGGCGTCGGCGTCACGGACCTGGGCAAGCATCTCGGAGGCGGCGTCGATCGCGCCAAGCGCCCCGGCGTCGTCGGCGTCGGAACCTGAAAGTGCCGCCACGGAACCGGCCATCGCCGAACGCAGATCCTCCACGTTCTCCAGGACCAGCGCCCGTGCCTTGAGTTCGTCCTCTTCGCCGACTCGCGGCTCGACGGCGTCCACACGCTTAACCAGCGCCTCCAGCGCGAGCCGTTCGGCGGCGGCCTGGCGCATGTCCGACCTAAAGCGTGTGAGCGTCTCCTCGCTCTGACGCCACGCCGCCCATGCCCGCTCGTAGGAGGCGCGTAACGCGGCAAGCTTTCCGGCGCCGAACGCATCGAGCGCGTGTCGTTGCTGAGACTCCGAACGGAGCTTGAGCTGGTCGGACTGGCCGTGCACGGTGATGAGATGCTCGGCGATCTCCTGCAGTAGGGCGACCGGGACCGACTGCCCACCGGCATACGCCCGCGACCTTCCCTTCGCCGGGACCCGTCGAGCCAAAATGACTGCCGCCTGATCTCCTTCAATGTCGACGACGCCGCCCGCGTTCTCCACGAGTCCAACCACCGGCGAGTCGGCGCGGACCACAAACGTGGCCTCCACGTTCGCCGCGTCGGCCCCCTGGCGCACCCGATGCGACTCCGCCTTCGCTCCCATGAGTAGGCCCAACGAGGTCAACGCCATCGTCTTGCCCGCACCCGTCTCGCCGGTGATCGCCGTCATCCCACCCTGAAGCTGGACGTGTGCAGACTCGATCACGCCCAGGTTCGAAATGCGTAGCTCCTCGATCACGCCTCACCCTTCGGTCGGCGCCAGCCCTCGACAGGCAGGTGGAACTTGCGCACCAGCCTGCCCGAGAAAGGCGAGTCGTTGAGGCGGGCGAGCTTGACCGGGTGTCGGCCCTTGACCGCTGTGATGAGCGAACCCTCCGGGGCCTCGACGTTCCGTCGCCCGTCAAACCACACCACCGCGTTGTCGGAGCGAATATAAACCTCCAGCGTGGACTCCTTCGAGACGACGAGTGGCCGAGCGAAAAGTGCGTGCGCCGCGATCGGCGTTAGCAAAAGCGCCTCCACGTCCGGCCACACGATCGGGCCGCCCGCGGAAAAGTTGTAGGCGGTCGAACCCGTCGGGGTCGACAGCAACACCGCGTCCGCCTTGAAGGAGGACAACCCACGCCGATCAACCCCGATGTCGGCCTCGATCATCCGCATGTGCGGCCCCTTCTCCACCGACGCCTCGTTCAGCGCCCAGTTCGAAGCGGTGCTTCCGTCAGGGAAGGTGACCGTGACGTCGATCGTCAGGCGCGAGTTCACGGTCCAACGCCGCTCGACCACCGACTGCACCACCAGGTCGAAAGCCTCCGGATCCTCCTCTGCGAGGAATCCGACGTGGCCGAAATTAATGCCAAGGATCGGGGTTTCGTATGGCCGGGCCAGCTCAGCTGCCCGCAAGATCGTGCCGTCGCCACCGATGACGAGGAGCAACTCGGCGTCGGCAAGCCTATCCGGTTGGTCGCCCACCCAGAAGGCGTCGGCGCCAGCCGCAACGAGGCGATCACGCGCGAATAGCGCCTCCTCACGAGCCTCATCGCGACGCTCGTGCGTGACGACTCCTACGCAAACACTCACTCGCCCTCCCAACGCGCGCCGGCCGGACCCGACGCCACCGCGGCCTCGATGGCGCCTTCGAGCCGATCACCCAGGTCGACTCCGCCAGCTTTCATATGCAAGAAGTATTCTACATTGCCGGCCGGGCCGGGTAGCGGCGATGGAGCCGCCGCACAGACCGCCAGGCCCGACTCTCGGGCAGAGAGCGCCACGTTGAGGACGGTTTCAACGTGCTGTGCCGGGTCGCGAACAACCCCACCAGCCCCGAGGCGTTCCCTGCCGATCTCGAATTGTGGCTTGACCATGAGCAGGAAGTCAGCCGAATCGCTCGCGCACCGCGCCAGCGCCGGAATAACCAAGGTCAACGAAATGAAGGACAGATCCCCCACCACGAGGTCAGGGGCAGGGGCGACGTCCTCGGGCCGGAGCGTGCGCACGTTCGTGCGCTCCATGACGATGACCCGCGGGTCTTCCCGCAAGCGCCACAGCAACTGTCCGTAGCCGACGTCGACGGCGAGCACCTCACGCGCGCCGCGCCGTAGCAACACGTCGGTGAATCCGCCGGTCGAGGCACCCGCATCCAGCGCTCGCACGCCCTTGATGAGCGGTGCGTGCGCGCCCAAGTAATCGAGTGCGCCAATAAGCTTATGGGCACCGCGGGAGGCGAAATCGTCCCGCTCGCCTTCCTTGACCACGAGCGGTAGCGCCGGGTCCATCTGCCGGGCCGGCTTGGTGACCTCCAACCCGTCCAGGTAAACCCGGCCGGCGTGGATGAGGTCCGCCGCCTCCGCACGCGAACGGACGAGCTTACGCCGCACCAGCTCCGCATCAACCCGGATCAGCTTCGCCATCTACGCCTGCGCCCGATTCAACCGGATCGTCAGCTCCTCGTGGATCTTCTCCAGGTCCGCGATCTGCTCCTCCCGATCCCTGGCGGAAAGAGCCTCCAGCGTCTGGGCAACGTTGATCCGTAGCGGCATCGTTGGCCTCTCCATCAGCGCACGACCTTCAGCTCCGGCAACCACGCCAGCTCCTCGCGCGGGGTGCCCTCGTCAATCACCTGCCACACTGCCGCCACCGCCGCGCGATATTCATCGAGCGTGACCGTAGTGTCGGGCTCCGCGCCGTTGACGACGAGGCGCCCGTTCTCTACGCGCGCATGGGCCCCCCGGCATACAAAGCCGGCACCCTCGGCGGCGACCGCCGGCGCCGGCTCGTTGAGGTCCATGAGGTCAAGTGCAAGGAAAGTGGGCCGCTCGGAGTCAATGGCGAGCATGACGTCCCGGGCCTTGCTCACACCCGTGAGCACGTGGAGCGAGTCTAAACCGCCCGCGTTCGCGCCCGCAATGTCAGTATTGAGGCGGTCACCCACGCACAGTGGGCGACGCGCGCCCGTGTCACTCATCGCCAGGCGATACATGTCCGGTGCGGGCTTGCCTGAGCTCAGAGGCTGAACGCCGGTCGCGTGTACGACCGCCGCCACCATCGACCCGCACCCGAGGTGCTGGCCGCGCTCGAGCGGAAGCGTCGCGTCCAGGTTTGTTGCCACGTACAGCGCGCCGGCCCGGATCGCCATCGCAGCTTCGGACAGCTCGCGCCACGACAGGTCCTTCGACAGGCCCTGCAGGACGGCGTCGGGCTTGTCATCCGCCGACGTGACAATCCTCAGGTCCGTCCGCTCCAGCTCGTAGAAGAGCCCCTCGGTTCCGAGCGGCAGCACCTTCGCGTCGGGTGCCACATGTTCGAGCAACTGGGCCACGCCCGTGCGCGAGCTCGTGTAGATTTCCTCATCGGTGGCCCCAATGCCGACAGCCTTCAGCTTCTGCGCCACCGACGCCGGCGAGGCCATCGAGTTGTTCGTGATGAATGCCGCACCTACGCCCGCGCCACGCGCCTCGGCCAGGCCTTGTGCAGCGTTCTCCACCGGGAGCGTACCGCGGTAGCACACGCCGTCGAGGTCAAGAAAAAGGTAGTCGTAGACGTCGCTCAGCGGTGAGTCAGTGTGTCCCAGACTCATTCGTCCTCCTCGTTCAGATCCAGCTCCTGATCCTCCTCAAGCGCGGCGTCGAGCGAGTCGCCAAAGAGATCGTCCTGGACGAACTCCCCGTCCTCAGCCGACGCGTCGGCCTCCGACTCCACGACGTCTGCGACCTCACCCGCATCTGCGACCTCACGCTCCTCATCGCCGTCGGCTTCCTGAGGGGCCTCCGACTCCTCGGCAGCCTCGCCATCCCCGAGATCTTCCGCATCCACTTCCTGCGCGAGTTCCTCGGCTAGTTCCTCTTCAAGCTCGCTTTCAAAGTCAGCCTCGTGAGCACCAGCCTCGTCAACGTCCGTGAAGTCATCCGAATCGCCGGGCGTCTCGTCGCCAGAACTCTCCTCATCGCTTTCGACCACAGGAGCCGGCTCCGCGTCGTCAAGCACCTCGTCGAGGTCAACCATGATGTCGCCGCCCTCGTCCTCGTAAATGGGCGCCCAGGTGGCGCGCAGTTCCTCGGCTTCGTCGGTGCGGCCGAGTTCTTCGAAGCGATCAGCCTTGATTAGCTGCACGCGCGCGGCAAGCTCCTCAGGCAGGTTGTCAACGATGATCTTCTCAAGCACAGACAGGCCGCCCTCGGAATTCCCGGTCTCTGCACGGGCGCCCGAAGTCACGAGTGCCAGCTCGATCTGCCCCTCCGGCTTCAGGCGCTGGAGCGGTATGCCGTCAATGAATCGTAGCGCCTTTTCCGGCCGTCCTAGCCCGCGCTCCGAATCGGCTTCCAGTGGCACGTGAGTGTAGTCGTCGCTCATGCGACGGTAGGTGCGTAGCTCGCGCAAGGCTTCCGAGTAGCGGCCCGTCGCGTATGCGGTCAGACCCAGCGCCTCGCGTACAACGTCGATGCGCGCAGCACTCTTGTAGGCGGCACGCGCGTGCTCGTAGGCAACCTCGGGGTCAATCTCGAGCATCTCACCCGCGTACACGAGGTGACGTGCCACGCGCTCTGCGTTGTCCTTATTGAGGGAACGAAGCTGTTTGCGCGCGCCAGCATCGAGCGCGTCGGCACTGATGGATTCCGGGATCTCCAAACGATCCGGCTCGTGAGTGTAGCGTGCATCCGAGGAGGCGCCGCGCGAATCGTCGTCGAAGCGATCTCGACGCGAGTCCTCCGGGCGATCATGACGGTCTCGGTCCCAGGAACCCCGGTTATCCCGGCGATCGTCGCGCCCGCGATTCCAGTTGCCGCGATCCCCGCGTCGATCATCACGGTTCCACGACTCGTGCCGATCATCGCGCCCGCGATTCCAGTTGCCGTCCCTGCGATCCGAGCGGTCATCGCGATTCCGCGAACTCCGTCGGTCGGAGTTCCGGCTCCAGTTCCCGCGGCCTTCGCGACGGTCATCGCCACGATCGTCACGATCCCACCGACGACGATCGTCACGACCACGGTCCCAGGATCCCCGATTATCACGGCGATCATCACGATCCCGATCCCAGTTGCGACGCTCGCCATCACGCCGGCCCCAATTACCGCGGTTACCACGGTCATCACGATCCCACGAACCACGATGGTCATCACGGTCACGATCCCGACGATCGTCACGCCGATCCGACCGGCCATCCCGACTCCACGAACCACGACGGTCATCACGATCCCGATCCCAGTTGCGACGCTCACCATCACGCCGGCCCCAATTACCACGGTTACCACGGTCATCACGATCCCACGCACCACGACGACCATTGCCGTCACGATCCCGACGATCGTCACGCCGATCCGACCGGCCATCCCGACTCCACGAACCACGACGGTCATCACGATCCCGATCCCAGCTACGATCCTGGCGGTATGACCCGCCCCGGCCGCGATCGTCGCGGCCCCAGGATCCCTGCCGATCGCCACGGTCTCGATCTGACCTGTTCCAGCTACCCTGTCGACCACCGTCGTTGCGCTTAGACGCCGAGCTCCATCCGGAGGAACGGCGCTCATCGCGCTGGGGGTTGTCATAGTTATCGTATTGAGACATGGATTCCTCACGGTTTAAGTTTTCAAACAGCTACATTCAACGCCTCTAAGCCTACCGGAGATAGGCGTCCTGGCGACGGTCCATTCTTGTAAGACGCGTGACACCGTTTTGGGGGTATACAAAAGAAGGGGGGCCCGGCACTTGTGCCGGGACCCCCCTTCTTCTTCACAAACAATGACGGCAGTGTCCTACTCTCCCACACCCTCACAAGTGCAGTACCATCGGCGCTAGCAGGCTTAGCTTCCGGGTTCGGAATGGGACCGGGCGTTACCCCACCGCTATAACCACCGTC
>JALEWQ010000097.1 GCA_022783305.1 Trueperella sp.
TAGCCATTTCCTTGATAGCCAAATGATAGCAAAAGTTCGGCAAGCCCATAGGATAAGGATAATAGGTATCAGGAAAAATCAAATGATATCAAATCTCCCAAACAAAAGCGTTTAGAATTAAGTTTCATTTTGCGAGTGGGAGTAGGCGCTCCTGCGCGGCGACAGCCGGATTATTGGGCTTGGCCCTCGAGGCAAGTCTTGAATCTGGGGCCGGGGCTCGCACAGCGCTCGGTAGCCAGATAGGTCAGGCGTAGCGGCGGCGGGCGCGGGCGGCCAGATTGTTAAGAGGCGCGTCGGGAGTTGCGCTACGGTGAGCTCAGGATGAGTGAAAGTGAGAGTGGTATGGCCACCATAGTTCGTGGCGACGAGCCGCTCGCCGACTTCTTCGAGCCCGTTCTTGCCAAGATTCCCAATAACGCAAACCGCGCCCGCGCGATCGAGGTACTTCAGTGGGTGGAGCGCACGTACCCGCGCCTTGGCTGGCGCATTGCGTGGAACCAGCCCATGGCAACTGATCACGGCACGTTCATCATCGGCTTTTCGTACGCAGCCAAGCACATCGCGGTTGCGGGGGAGGGTGACGTCATCGCCGACTTTGCCGAGGAGCTCGCCGCCCGCGGAATCTCTCACGGTTCTAAGATCTTCCGTTTGCCGTGGGACGAGCCGATTCCCTATGATTTCCTCGCCATGGTCATTGACCACAACATCGAGCAGAAGAAGGACGTGACCACCTTCTGGCGTGGATTTTGATTCCTTGCCCGATGCACGGGGCGCCTGGCAAGAAGTGTCGGAGGGGTCAATTAAGCTGAAGTCGTTATGTCTGATGCTTATCAAAACGCCATGGATCGCCTGCGTGCCCGCGTCGCGGCAGCGCAGGAAGCCAGTGATGCCCGCCGGCCGGTAGCCGCGCCTCCCGAGCCGATGGCTTCCGCCAGCCCTGCCGAAGACTCGCTGCTTTCGGGGCTCAATTCTCGCCAGCGCGAAGCGGTGGTCCACACGGGCGGGCACCTGCTCGTCGTCGCCGGTGCGGGCTCGGGCAAGACGCGCGTGCTCACCACCCGCATCTCTCACCTCATCTCGACGGCGCGAGTACGCCCGTCGGAGATCCTGGCCATCACATTCACGAACAAGGCGGCCAAGGAAATGCGCGAGCGCCTCGAGGCGATGATCGGCCCGGCCGCCACGCGGATGTGGATCTCCACCTTCCACTCGGCGTGCGTGCGGATCCTGCGCGCGGAGCACGAAGCGCTGGGGATGCGCTCCACCTTCACGATCTATGACGCGGCCGATTCGAACCGGCTCATGACGATGGTGGCGCGCGAAGAAAACATTGACACGAAGCAATACCCGGCAAAGAAGCTGCTCCGCCAGGTCTCGGACCTGAAGAATGAGATGGTCACTGCGGGGGAGTTTGAGCGGGGTGACCTCAACCGCGACGAACGGGTCCTCGCCCAGGCCTACGCCGGCTACCAGCGCCGGCTCAAAGCCGCCAACGCGCTCGACTTCGATGACCTCATCATGCTTACCGTCAACCTGCTCAAGGGTAATCCCGCGATTGCCGAGCACTATCGGCGGCGCTTCCGCCACATCCTCGTGGACGAATACCAGGACACGAACGTGGCCCAGTACGAACTGATCCGGGTGCTCGTGGGCGGCGAGTCGGACGATCCGCACGGGGAGCTGACCGTGGTGGGTGATGCGGACCAGTCGATCTACGCCTTCCGCGGCGCGACGATCCGCAACATCCAGGACTTCGAGCAGGACTTCCCGAACGCCACCTCGATCCTGCTCGAGCAGAACTACCGTTCCACCCAGAACATCCTCTCGGCAGCGAACGCCGTCATCGCCAACAATGCCGGGCGGCGGCCGAAACGGCTGTGGACGGACTCGGGTAGCGGGGAGAAGATCGTGGGCTACGTGGCCGACGCGGAGTCGGATGAGGCCTCCTTCGTCGTGGAGGAGATCGATTCGCTACGCGGCCAGGGTTTCACCTACGGGCAGGTCGCCGTGTTCTACCGCACGAACGCCCAGTCGCGCGCTTTGGAGGAGATGTTTGTCCGCTCTGGCATCCCGTACAAGGTGGTGGGTGGCACCAAGTTCTATGAGCGCAAGGAAATCAAGGACGCGATCGCCTACCTGCACGCGATAGCCAACCCGGACGATACGGTCTCCATCCGCCGCATCCTTAACGAGCCGCGGCGCGGGCTGGGTGCGAAGGCGGAGGACGCCGTTGCCGCACACGCTGCCCGCTTCGGGATCTCCTTCGGGGCCGCGCTTGCCGACGTCGCCCACCCGGAGGACGCCGTCGCCGCCGGCCGGGCGCCCGTGGAGGGCCTGCAGGCGCGGGCAGTAAACGCCATGGGGGACTTCACGCTCATGCTGGAAGAAATCCGCGCGAAAGCGGAGGCGGGTGCGGCTGCCGCCGACGTGCTCGACGAGGTCATGGACCGCTCCGGTTATCTCGCCGCGTTACAGAAATCGAACGACCCGCAGGACGAGGTCCGGGTGGAGAACCTGGCCGAGTTCCACTCTGTTGCCTCCGACTTCTCCGTTGTCAACGACGCCGGCACGCTCGGCGATTTCCTCGACCAGGTCTCGCTCGTGGCCGACTCTGACCAGATTCCGGACGAGGGCGGCGGTGAGGGCGAAGTTGTCCTCATGACCGTCCATACGGCCAAGGGTTTGGAGTTCCCGGTCGTGTTCGTCACGGGTATGGAGGACGGCACCTTCCCGCACATCCGGGCGATGAACTCGCCGCAGGAGCTGGAGGAGGAGCGGCGGTTGGCCTACGTGGCCTTTACTCGCGCCCGCCAACGCCTGTACGTGACCCGGGCGGGCGCACGCTCGCAATGGGGAGCCCCCCAGGAGCTACCCGCCTCGCGTTTCCTGGAGGAAATCCCCGAGGAGGTGATCGAGTGGCGGCGGGACGAATCGGCCATGCAGACGCTACGCCAGGGCTCGGGCTGGGGAAATTCGTGGGGTGGATCGCGGCGTAGCTCGCGCTATAGAGAATCCTTCGATGATGATTTCGCCCCCGCCATCGGCGCCGGCGACGGGCGAGCCTTCGTCCCGGGCAAGTTCGGTCAGAAGCCCGCCGCGGAGGACGCCGCGAACGCGTTGGACGGAGCGGGCGGGCAGGCTGCGGGCTGCCCGGGGGCAGGTTCGAGCGCGGTCCCCGAAACGGGCGGGCTTGCCGTGGGCGACACGGTTCGCCACAAGTCCTTCGGCGTGGGGCGGATCATCGCCTTCGAGGGCAAGGGCAGATCCACGATCGCCAAGGTGACGTTCAAATCCGGTCCCACCAAGCGTCTCATGTTGCGCTTTGCACCATTGGAGAAGGTCTCATGAGCTACGGTCTACGCACCCCGCGGCCCTCCGCCGACGCGGCAGGGGAATCCGGCTCCCGTGATCCAGGGCGGGAAACAGCGGGGCAGGAAGCGCCCGAGCGGCGCAAGATGCGTGAGCGCGGGGCGGGCCGTACGTCGCGCGGCGAGGCCTCATCCATGGCTGACCATGGCGGATATATCACCGGCCTGGACGGCGTGCGTGCCCTGGCCGTGACGGCGGTGATCGCCTACCACCTCTTCCCGGGCGTGGTGAAGGGCGGCTTCCTCGGCGTGGACGTCTTCTTTGTCCTGTCCGGCTTCCTCATCACCACCCTGCTCCTGCGCGAGGACCGGGCGAACAACTACATCAACCTCAAGGCGTTCTGGCAAAGACGAATCCGACGCCTCATCCCGGCGCTGGTGGCGCTCATTCTGGTGGTCGTCCCCACGGCGCTCGTGATCAATCGTGACCTGCTGGTCGGGGTGCGACGCCAGGTGCTCGGCGCGTTGACCTTCTCCACGAACTGGTTGGAGATCGCCCACGGCTCATCCTACTTCGATCAGACCACGCCAAACCTGTTCAAGAACTTCTGGTCGCTGGCGGTCGAGGAGCAGTTCTACCTCTTCTGGCCGCTGCTCATGCTCGTGGTCCTCGCTCTCCTGCCCGGGTGGCGGTCACGTCTCGGCCTTGCCAGCGTCCTCGCCATTGGCTCGGCCGGCCTCATGATGGTGCTGTACGACGGCGACAACGCCACCACCGTCTACTACGCCACCCACACTCACCTGTTCGGGATCGCGATCGGCATCGGGCTGGCCTTCCTCTGGGCGGACCGGGGTAGTTTCCTCGGGCGGGCGCATTGGCGCCAGTTTTCCGCCTGGTATGGGTGGGCTGCGCTGGCATTGCTGTGTCTGTTCATGCTCATCCTGCCGGATTCGGGGCCGTGGGCGTACGTGGGCGGGATGTTCATCGCCTCCCTGCTCGCCGCGGTGGTCATCGCCTCCATGCTCGCCCCCGGATCGGTGCTGGCCATGATGGGGCAGTGGCGCGTGCCGCGCTGGATCGGCACGCGCTCCTATGGGCTCTACCTGTGGCATTGGCCGATTCTCGTGATGGTGGGCGTCGCCTACCCGGTGGCTTTCGGTTCCTTGGCCTACCTGATTCGCTCGCTGGTCGCGGTGGCGCTGACCGCCGTGATCTGTGAGCTCTCCTTCCGCTACCTGGAGACCCCCGTGCGCAGGCGGGGAATCCGCGCGTCGTTGGCCTGGGCGTGGAACGCCAGGCAGACCGCCATGGGTAAGGCGGGCGCCGGCGTCGTCGCGATAGCGCTGGTCGCCACCCTGGTCGGACTGGTGGTTGCCCCGGCGAAGAGCCAGACGCAGCTGATGATCGAGCAAAACGAGGACACCTCAATCGGAGGCGAGTCGCCGGGCGCGCCGGCGCCGACCGTCCCTGACGAGCCCGCGCCGGGCTCGCTCTCACCGACGCTCGATACCTCGATGCCGACGTGGCCCGAAGTCACTGCGATCGGCGATTCGATGGTGGCCGCCTCCAAGACGGGCATCGAGTACGCGATGCCCGGTGTCACTTTCCTCGCGCGGTCGAACCTGAAGTGGTCCGAGGCGCTCGGCGTCGTGAACGCGGGGCTGGCAGACGGGTCCATCGGGCGGGTGGTGATCCTTCACTACGGCACGAACGCGGGCGTTCCAAACGCAGACGTGGTGCGTGCCGTTATCCAAGCGCTCGGCCCGGATCGAATGATCCTCCTTGTCAACCTCTATTCGCCCTCCACGTTCATCGACGCCTCCAACGACAAGCTGGCCGAGGTGGCCGGGGAGTACCGCAACGTCATGCTTGTCGATTGGCACAAGGCTGCCGCTGAGAACCCGGACCTGCTTCAGGTTGACGCCACGCACACCTCAATCGAGGGGGCAAACTTCTATGGCAATCTCATGAAGGAATCCATAGAGAAGTTTTCCGTGGAGCTGACGCTGGGGAAGGGGGCCGCGCTCTTTGCACGAGGGAAGTAGGAAATTGCGCTAAACAGTGAGCGGCGAGCCTGATATTTCGCTATGCTCAAAGAGATGTCTCGACGCCGAGACAATTGGGGACGTTCGCCAAGCGAAAGGACACTTCGTGGATCTCTACGAGTACCAGGCACGCGACCTTTTTGCCAAGCACGGAGTTCCCGTGCTAGCGGGCAGAGTCGCGAGCACACCGGATGAAGCATACGAAGCGGCGACGCAGCTGCTCAAGGACGGCGACCTCGTGGTCGTCAAAGCACAGGTCAAGACGGGCGGCCGCGGCAAAGCGGGCGGCGTGAAGCTCGCGCGCACCGCCGACGAAGCCCGCGAAAAGGCCGAGGCGATTCTCGGCATGGACATCAAGGGTCACACGGTGCACCGCGTCCTGATTGCGGCGGGTGCGGACATTGCCGAGGAATACTACTTCTCCATCCTCCTCGATCGCTCCGAGCGGCGTTATCTCGCCATGTGCTCGATCGAAGGCGGCATGGAAATCGAGCAGCTGGCGGCCGAGCGCCCGGAAGCGCTCGCGAAGGTACCAGTCAACCCCAACGTGGGCGTGGATGAGGCCAAGGCCCGCGAGATCGTGGATGCGGCCGGCTTCCCGGAGGATCTCAAGGGCGCGGTTGCCGATGTCATCGTCAAACTCGGCGAGGTCTACGCGGCCGAGGATGCCACGCTCGTGGAGGTCAACCCGTTGGTCAGGACCACCGACGGCGACATCCTCGCCCTCGATGGCAAGGTCACCGTGGATGACTACGCCCGCTTCCGCCACCCCGACCACGAGAAGTTGGTAGACAAGCAGACGGAGAACCCGCTCGAGGCCAAGGCAAAGGCGCTGGGATTGAATTACGTCAAGCTGGAGGGCGGCTCCGTGGGGATCATCGGTAACGGTGCCGGGCTCGTCATGTCCACGCTCGACGTCGTCGCCTACGCGGGCGAAAAGCTAGGCGTGGGGCCAGCGAACTTCCTCGACATCGGCGGCGGCGCGGACGCCACCGTCATGTCGAACGGCCTGGACGTCATCCTGGGCGACCCGGACGTCAGGTCCGTGTTCGTCAACGTCTTCGGCGGAATCACCGCGTGTGACCAAGTTGCCGCCGGTATCGTCAAGGCGCTCGAGATCCTGGGGGAGAACGCCACCAAGCCGATCGTCGTGCGCCTGGACGGCAACAACGTCGTCGAGGGCCGGGCGATCCTGGCCGAGGCGGATCACCCGCTGGTGACGCTTGTGGACACGATGGACGGAGCCGCCGCGAAGGCGGCCGAGCTGGCAGCGAAGTAGGGGAACAACGTGGCTATTTTTCTTGATAAGCACGACAAGATCATCGTTCAGGGAATGACCGGCTCCGAGGGGCAGAAGCACACGCGGCGCATGCTCGGCGCGGGCACACAGATCGTGGCCGGCACGAACCCTCGCAAGGCGGGCACGTCCGTCGACTTCGAGGTCACGCCAATCGGCTACGGCGCCGAGGAGCGGCAGGCCGGCACGGTCTCCATCCCGGTCTACGCCACGGTCGCCGAGGCGAAGGCGGCCACGGGCGCTGAGGTATCGGTCGTCTTTGTCCCGCCGGCCTTTGCCAAGTCCGCCGTCATTGAGGCTGTCGACGCCGGTGTCCGGCTCGTCGTCATCATCACGGAAGGCATCGCGGTGAAGGATACTGCGGAGTTCTTCACCTACGCCCGCGAGCGCGGGGTGCAACTCATCGGACCGAATTGCCCCGGCATCATCACCCCCGGCCAGTCGAACGTGGGCATCACGCCCCCCGACATCACGGGTCCGGGCAGGATCGGGCTCGTGTCGAAGTCCGGCACGCTGACCTACCAGATGATGTACGAGCTGTCCGACATCGGCTTCACCACATGCATCGGCATCGGCGGCGACCCGGTCATCGGCACCACCCACATCGACGCGCTCAAGGCATTCGAGGAGGACCCGGCCACCGAGCTGATCGTCATGATCGGCGAGATTGGCGGCGACGCCGAGGAGCGAGCCGCGGTCTACATCAAGGAGCACGTGACCAAGCCGGTGGTCGGCTACGTCGCGGGCTTCACCGCACCCGAGGGCAAGACGATGGGTCACGCAGGAGCGATCGTCTCGGGCTCGGCCGGCACCGCGCAGGCGAAGAAGGAGGCCCTCGAGGCCGTCGGCGTCAAGGTTGGCAAGACGCCCACGGAGACGGCGAACCTGGCCCGTGAGCTGCTGAGCTAACGGGCCAGCAGATCAGGGACGAGCAAGGCCGTCGGGGCACCCGCCCCGACGGCCTTGTAGTCTTAGAATGAGTGCGGAGGTTACAATGGAACTGACAAGTAAGAGCGGCAAACCACTACGCGTGGACAACAACGAGAAACTGCAACGTTTCGAGGTTTTTGCGGACGAGCAGCTGGTCGGCCTGGCCGACTATGTCCGCAACGGGGACGCGGTGGTATTCATCCACACCGAGGTATCCCCAGCCATGGGCGGGGAAGGGGTCGGTACCGCGCTCATCAAGGTAGCCCTGGACGAGGTGCGCGACAGGGGGCTGACGGCCGTGCCGATCTGCCCGTTCGTGGTGAACTACATCGACAAGCACGGGGCCGAGTATCGCGCCGGCGGCGGCAAGCTTCGCGGGGCTAACTCTTCCGATTACGCGCTCTTGAGATAGTGGGCAACACGCCCGACCCATGTGGGCGTATGTGCGCGCCGTTCGCGCCACGATGGAAGGGTGAAGACGATTGACCTTTCCCGCGAACTGACCGTCGCCCGTGGCGCGATCGCCCCGATATTCTTCGGTTGGCTGACGATGGCCGTGATCGCCACCGGCTTCTACACCCTTACGGCGTCCGCGCCGACGCTGGGCGAGACGACGTGGCACGACGTCGCTCGCATGGGAACTGGCTGGTGGATGACGGCACTCGGCGGCCAGACGGCCATCCAGGGCGTTACGATTTCGCTCATGCCCACGCTGGTCACGTTCATCATGGCCTACGCGAGCGTTGTGCTCTTTCGACGCCGTGGAGTGGCGCGCTGGGCAGAGGTGGCGTCCGCGGCGCTGACACAGGCGGCGGTGGTGGCCGCGATTGGTGTGCTAGTGCGCCCGGCGGGCGCCTGGTGGCCGGCGATCATCGGCGGGGCGATCATGGGCGGCCTCACGGCGGCGTGGGCGGGAAATAAGACCCTGCTCACCTGGGCTTGGCTCCGGCGCGCCCTTCCCCGCACGGGCATCTTCCTAGGTGTGCTCGCGGCGCTGACAACGGTGGTCGTGGCAGTGGCGTGTGTGAGCGGATGGTCGCGCATCGTCCAGATCCACGGCTACTACCTGACCGGGGCCGTGGGGACTGTCGGCCTCATCCTCCTCCAGCTCGCCCACCTTCCCACGGTCTTCATCTGGGCCCTGGCGTGGATGCTGGGACCTGGCTTCGCGGTTGGCCAGGGCACGAACTACTCGGTGCTCGGCGTCGAGTCGGCGCCGCTACCGGCGATCCCGATTCTCGGGGCCTTGCCTTCCGTGGGCGAGGGCTACCCGTGGCTGCTGGGGGTGCTGGCGGCGGTTTTCTTCGTCCTTGGCGCTGTGGTGACGCGGTGGGAAGGCAAGCCGCTGGGTGCCTCCCTCCTTGACTCGGGGCTGGCGGTCTTCCTTGGTACGTTCGCGGTCGCGGCGGTGGCCGCCATGGGGACCGGCTCGATCGGCCCCGAGCGGCTGGCGGAGACGGGTCCGGTGCCGGCGGCGATGTTCTCCATGGCCCTGCTCGTCCTCGGCCTGCCCTTCCTCCTTGGCGCCCTCGTCCATCCCCAGACGCTGGCGTTCCTGCGAGCTCGCGGTTCGGCGACGGCCGATTGGGCTGCGGATCGACGCGAGAGCGCGAAGAGGCGGGCGCGGGAGCGCGCGGCCGAACGTGGCGAGTCTGAGGACAACGGGTTCGATGAGCCTCGACCCGCGGAGCAAGACGCCGCGGCGCAAGATTTCGCGGAGCAGGATTCCCCGGAGTTGCCCATCCAGGAGGCGGGCGACCTCAAAGCGGACACCACTCCCGTCGTATCGCCACCTGAGACGGAAACTGTTCTAAGGGTGGACGGCGCCGGGCGGGACTAGCGCGCGTCGATAGGCTGAAGCCATCGACTCAAGGAGGTTCCATGGCCCGCGCCCTGATTTCTGTCTCGGATAAGAGTGGTATTGCGGAGTTTGCTCAGGTATTGCGGCAGGCAGGATACGATCTGATATCCACCGGCTCGACGGCCAAGACGATCGCGGCGGCAGGGGTGCCCGTCACGCCGGTAGAGAAGGTCACCGGCTTCCCCGAGATCTTCGACGGACGGGTCAAAACCCTCCACCCGATGATTCACGGCGGCATCCTCGCCCGCCGCGGCACAGACGAGCCGACGATGGCCGAGTTGGGGATCGAACCGATCGACGTCGTCGTCGTGAACCTATATCCGTTCGAGCAGACGGTGGCCTCGGGCGCGGGTGCGCAGGAGTGTATCGAGCAGATCGACATCGGCGGTCCCACGCTCATCCGTGCCGCGGCGAAGAATCACCGAGACGTGGCAGTGGTGACCGATCCGGCTCAATACGCGCGCGTGGCTGAGGAGCTGGCATCCGGCGGGCTGTCGGCGCAGTTCAAACGCGAACTGGCGGCCGCCGCCTTCGCCCACACCGCCGCATATGATGGCGCCATTGCCGCTTGGTTCGCAACCGCGGAGGTCGGCCAAGACGCCGGCGATGCCAACGGCGCCGGCCTGCCCGGCAAGCTCGACCCGCGTTGGGCGAAGGCCGCCGACCTGCGCTACGGCGAGAACCCGCACCAGGGGGCCGCCCTCTACGCCGACGCGAGCGGCGTCGGACTGGCCCACGCAACCCAGCTGGGCGGCAAGCCCATGAGCTTCAACAACTACCAGGACACCGAGGCTGCCCTCCGTGCGGCCTATGACCACCCGGAGCCGACCGTCGCGATCGTCAAGCACGCCAATCCCTGCGGCGTGGCCATCGCCGGCGACGTCGCGGCCGCCCACGCGCGCGCCCACGCCTGCGACCCGCTGTCGGCCTACGGCGGAGTGGTCGCCGCGAACCGGCCCGTCACGCTGGCGATGGCGGAGCAGCTTAAGCCGATCTTCACCGAGGTCGTGGCGGCACCCGCCTTCGATGAGGACGCCCTGTCGTTGCTGCGCACGAAGAAGAACCTGCGGATTTTGCAAGTGGCGCCTGCCGCGGGAGGGCTCGATATCCGACCGATCAGCGGAGGCGCGGTGGTCCAGGAGCGTGACACGCTCGGCGAACGGGATCAGATTGGCAGCTGGGAGCTCGTGGCGGGCGAGCCCGCCGATCCGCAGACCGCGGCCGACCTCGAGTTCGCCTGGCGTTCGGTGCGCTGCGTGAAGTCGAACGCGATTCTGCTGGCCAAGGAGGGTGCGACGGTTGGTGTCGGCATGGGACAGGTGAATCGGGTCGACTCCTGCAAGCTCGCCGTGGAGCGCGCCAACACCCTGGGCGAGGGGGAGCGGGCGCGCGGCGCTGTTGCCGCGTCGGATGCGTTCTTCCCCTTCGCGGACGGCTTCGAGGTGCTGGCCAAGGCAGGCGTTCGAGCGGTCGTCCAGCCCGGTGGCTCGATCCGCGACCAGGAGGTGATCGCGGCGGCGAAGGAGGCCGGCGTGACGATGTACCTCACGGGCACGCGCCACTTCGCCCACTGAGCCCGGCCCGTTGCCGGCGCGGGCCGGCTGGCCCCTAGAGTACAATCGTGAGGCGAGCCGAAGGGAGAGTCATGGAGAAGTACGCCGGTGGAAAGTTCCCTCCCGTCATTGTCTACGTGCTCCTCGTGGCGTGGGTGGGGGCGATCATCGCCGCGGGTTTCCTGCTCGACGTCCAAACCGCCGCCTACGCCCTGAGCGCCTCGTGTGTGGCCATCGCCGTGGCCCGCGTGGCACTCCCGGATGGTGCCGTGCCGCGGGTGCGTTCCAAAACGCACGACGCCGCCATCCTCTGCCTTGCCGCGGGCGCACTTTTTGCGCTGGCAGCGTGGGGGAACACGCCGCCAGTCTCGTAACGCCACGTGAACATGTAGCTGGCCGCGACGCGGGGCGCGGCCAGCTTTTGTGCCTATGTTTAGGCGTCGTTGGCGTCAACGACGATCGGCAGTTGGGCGAGCTCGAGATCGGCTGTCGGGTCGGAGACGACGTAGAGCACTTCCTTCAGGCAATGCCACCACGGCTCGAAGGGGAGGCGATCGTCCATGTCGATGAGCTCGTCCATGTGCGAGACCGGCTGGGCTTCGATATGCCCGTCCACCATGCCCACATGGTAAGAACCGCCCCTGCCTTCCAGCTCGCGGGCCAGGGTATTCATCGCGGTGTTGACCAGGCGCACGGCGAGGGTGCGGTCAAACGGTGAGGGGTTACCGCCCTGCTGGGCATGACCGATGATGAGCGAGCGCACGTCGAACAGGTCCCCGCCCTCTTCCTCGAAGATGTTGGCCAACACGTCGGCGTTGTAGTATTCGGAGGCGTCCTCGTTGCGCACCACCAGGTAGAGCTGGCGGCCGGCCTCGAAGGAACGGATCATCTTTTGGGTGTCGGCGGCGAGCTGACGGAGGGTGATGCCGTCCTCGTAGAGGTAGACCTGCTCGGCGCCCGTGGTGAGCGCGGACATGAGGGCGAGGTAGCCGCACTTGCGGCCCATCGTTTCCACCACGAAGCAGCGCCGGGAGGCGGAGGCAGACTGGCGGATTCGGTCGATTGTCTCGGTGTTCCAGTTCAGGGCCGTGTCGGTGCCGATCGAGAACTCGGAGCCGGGCAGATTGTTGTCGATCGAGGCGGGCACGAGCACCATCGGGATTTTGAACGCGGGGTAGCGCGAGGATTCCTTGTACATTTCGTAGGCCATCTTGTAGCCCTTGAATCCACCGATGACGATGAGGCCGTCGAGGCGGGCGTTTTCGATCGCGCGGCCCAGTGCGTAGTACTGGTCGATGTCGGGGATCGTGCGGCGGGTCCCTAGCTCGGCGCCGCCGTCCTCGGCCCAGCCTTCGACGTCGTTCCACTTCAGTTCGCGGATCTTGCCGTCCACGAGACCGGGGAAGCCGCCGGAGATGCCAAGCATGGTGTAGCCGCGGTCGATGCCGAACTTGACGGCGGCGCGCGCGGCGGGGTTCATGCCCGGGGCAAGGCCGCCGGCATGGAGGATGCCGATGCGCTTCGAGTTCTTCGGGCGCTCGGGGGCCTCGGGGGAGGACAGGGTGTTGAAGAGGTCGATCATCTCGCGGTAGTGGCTGCCGCGGGAGGTCACGGCGCTGTCCCAGTCTCCGGTGGTCAAGTATTCCTTGACGGCGCGGGTGTTCTTGATGGCCTCCATCATGGGCAGGCGCACCAGCTTGTTACGCCGAGTTCCAATGATGACGGGCTCAGTCTGCGGGGTCGCGTGGTACATGTCCCACGCCGCGGTGTAGCCCAGGAGGGTGGGCATCCACCGGTCATAGGCGGAGGGGGTACCGCCACGCTGGACGTGGCCGAGAGAGGTGATGCGCGGGTCTTCACCCATCCGGTCCTTGATCGCGACGCGCACGTCCTCCGCCGTGATGGGCTTGCCGGCCTGGTCGGAGGCGCCCTCGGCGACGACGATGAGCGAGTCGCGTCGTCCGTTCTTCCGGCCCAGGCGAAGCTTGTCGACCAGGTCGTCCTCCCAGCCGTCGGCGGGCGGAAGTTCGGGAATGAAGACGTAGTCGCATCCGCCGGCGATGGCGGACATGAGGGCGAGATAGCCGCAACGTCGGCCCATGACCTCGATGATGAAGGTGCGCTGGTGGGAGGCTGCGGTGGCGGCGATCGCGTCGATCGCCTCGATGATGCGGGTCAGGGCGGAGTCGGTGCCGACGGTCATGTCGGTTCCAACCAGGTCGTTGTCGATCGAGCCGACGACGCCGGCGATGAGCAGCTTCGCGTGGCGCTCGCCCTCCTCCTCGGATACCTTGCCCTCGGCAACGAGCTCGGCCAGCAGCTCCGGCCAGAGTTCACGCAATTCGTCCGCGCCGGTGAGCGTGCCGTCGCCGCCCACGATGACCAGGCGGTCAATGCCGTTCTTGACGAAGTTGTAAACGGCCTTCTTCATGCCGCTGCGCTCGCGGAATTCGTCCGAGCGTGCGGTTCCGATGGCTGTGCCGCCCTTGTTGATGGTGGAGGAAACATCCGACCATTCCATCTTCTTGATGAGTTGCCCGCCCTCCACTGGGCCGCGCCAGCCTTCCAGGAACGCGTAGGGTGTTGCGCCGAGTTGTAGCGCGGTGCGCACGACCGCGCGGACGGTGGCGTTCATACCCTGCGCGTCACCGCCCGAAGTCAGGATTCCAATCTTTACTTCCGGGGCGGTTTCCTTACTTTCCACGACATCTCCTTCACATTTGCGTCATGATCGATTCTCTCATATTTGCTTCGCCTCGCATGGGTAGAATGGGGTCACGTATTGGCTTTCAGGAGGAGAGTTATGACAGCCCCGATTGATGCAACTGCGACGCCCGCATGGGCGCGCCTGACCGAACTTGAGGCGGGACTCAACGTCGATTTCCGCCAGTGGTTCAAGGACGAAAACCGCGCGAAGGACTTGACCTTCCGGGCCGCGGATCTGTACGTGGACCTATCCAAGACCTTCCTCACCGCCGAGGTTAAGGCCGCGCTCTTGGACCTGGCAGACCAGGTGAACCTGGCCGAGCGTCGTGACGCGATGCTCGGTGGGGAGCGAATTAACGTGACTGAGAACCGCGCCGTCCTGCATACCGCGCTGCGTCGCGAGAAAGGCGAGGAGGTGCTCGTGGACGGACACAACGTCGTCGAGGACGTCCACGAGGTTCTCGAGCGTGTTTATGCGTTCGCGGATAAGGTGCGCGAGGGCGAGTGGACGGGGGTGACGGGCAAGAGGATCGAGACGGTGGTCAACGTCGGCATCGGCGGTTCTGACCTGGGCCCGGTCATGGCCTACGAGGCGCTCAAGCCGTACGTCAAGGACGGCTTGGAGTGCCGCTTCATCTCGAACATCGATCCCACTGACGTGGGGGAGACGCTCAAGGGTCTCGACCCGGAGACGACGCTGGTGATCGTCGCGTCCAAGACGTTTACAACCCTTGAGACGCTCACGAATGCACGCCAGGTGCGTGCCTGGCTGCTGAGGACGCTCGAGGAGCAGGGTGCACCGACGGACGGCGCGGTAGCCAAGCACTTCGTGGCGGTCTCCACGGCGCTGGATAGGGTGGAGGCTTTCGGCATTGACCCGGCCAACGCTTTCGGCTTTTGGGATTGGGTGGGCGGACGCTACTCGGTCGATTCGGCCGTGGGGCTCTCGCTCGCGATCGTGCTGGGCAGGGATGGCTTCTCGGACTTCCTGGCTGGATTCCGCGCAATGGATCGCCACTTTGCCCAGGCCCCGGCGGCGGAGAATGTGCCGTTGCTCATGGGGTTGCTCAACGTCTTCTACGTCAACTTCGTGGGCGCGCCCACGCACGCCGTGTTGCCCTACTCGCAGTACCTGCACCGCTTCCCGGCCTACCTTCAGCAGTTGACGATGGAGTCGAACGGCAAGCGTGTGCGCTGGGACGGCACGCCGGTCACGTCGGCGACGGGTGAAGTCTTCTGGGGCGAGCCGGGCACGAACGGCCAGCATGCTTTCTACCAGCTCATCCACCAGGGCACGCAGCTCATTCCTGCGGATTTCATCGCGTTTGCCAACCCGACGTTCGCGTTCAAGGACGGCGATGCCGACCAGCACGAGCTGTTCCTCGGCAACTTCTTCGGGCAGACCAAGGCGCTCGCCTTCGGCAAGACGGCCGACGAGGTCCGCGCGGAGTGCGTGCCTGAGGAGTTGGTGACCGCGAAGGTGTTCCCGGGCAACAAGCCCACCGCGTCGATCATGGCCCCGGCCCTGACCCCGTCGGTGCTCGGACAGCTGATCGCGCTGTACGAGCACATCACGTTCGTCCAAGGCATCGTGTGGGGGATCGACTCCTTCGATCAGTGGGGCGTGGAGCTCGGCAAGGCGATGGCTAAGCAGCTGGCCAGCGCCGTCGAGGGCGACGAGGCGGCGATCGCTGCCGAGGATTCCTCGACCCGCGGCCTCATCGAGTACTACCGGGCAAACCGGAAGTAGAACGGAGCCCATCGAGGTGCCCGTCGGCGAGCCGGCGGGCACCTTCGTATTAGGTAGCAAACCCAGCGACCGTGGTTTTTTCCCGGGCCAGCGTACCCACACCCATGAGTGCAGCCTCGACGAAACACGTACTCGAGGAGGCTACCCTCCGGGGCTATCACCCGGCGAAGCGCCGCCCGTCGTTCCAGAGCACCTCGCGGAGGTCTCGGATGGTCGGCGGGAGGGCGTCTCCGCGCAGCGGCATGCCAAAGCGGGAGGTGAGGATCATCGTGTCGGGCCGAACGATCAGTGATCGGGTGTAAGCCGATGAGCCCGAGTCACCAAACTCCTCGACGAAAACGTTGAACCGCCGAGCGGCCACGCTCTGATCCTCAAGGAGGTCATAGTCAACTTCGATGAACCTCATGAGCGCGTTCCCGGTCGAGGCGTGGATAGTTGGCCAGGGGTGGTGATCGTTGACGACGGCAACCTCCCCAGGTTCGAGCGGCGGAGGGGTGTCGCCGGCGTGCTCATGCAAGGTGGCGGCGATCTTGGCGGTGAGGTTGCCGAGATCGCCGTCGGTTGGCTCCTGGCGCCACGTGTCTGTGGTGACGACGTAGCGGCCCAGTACCTGATTGTCGGCCGCGAAGGGTTCCCGGAACAGGGTGGCGTCGAACCTGACTACGCCGTCATCATCCCAGACGGTGAACGTGGGGCCGATCCAGGAGGAGTAGGTGTCCTCCTGCATGAGCAAATCCTCGGAGAAGAGCGTGTCGAGCCACAGGCTGAGAGGTGCTGTGCCGACGTGGTAGTAGAACTGGCCAGGCGGGACGAGGCGTGGCGCGCAACCGGGGGCGAGCGGCCAAGGGGTGAAGATCATCTCGGGCATCGGGTTGTTCCTCTGAAGCCTCTCCTTACTGGGATGGCTAAACTCTGTGCTTTCCTTGCATTACCTTGATAATTCTCCCGTCGGATGCAAGAGATCCAATCGTATCTCCGCGTGGAGATATCACCTTGTATCGCGAACCGGAATGCGAATCGAAGTCTTTCTGTAGGCCCCATTTGGACTTTGGGTCCACCCAGGTGACTTTGGCCTTTCCTCCTGGAAAGCTGTTGACTTTCTTGGTAAAGAGATTGAGGTTGACATGGGTGTATCGTTTAACTCCCGTCTGGGCAATGCCGAAGACGAGGTAACGCATGCCATTACCGCCGCCTTCGGTGGTTTGCTGATTTGCGAAGGGAACGATCTCTGGTCTCTGATCAAGATCTGGCGTTGAAAGGGTGATAGGCGTAGAAAGCAGTAGGTGGGAATATGGCGGGTGATCAGAGCCTGTGTCCTCGCTCGGGGGTATTGAGCCGGAAAACACAATGGACATGCTCAGCAAAGTGGCCAGAGTGGCAATTGGCAGATTCAACTGTTGCTTCTCCTTTGTGAAAATGCGTGTGATGGTTTTTCTTCTGAGGTCGACCTAACGTCGAAACGTTGAGCGTCTTTGGATGTTCGATCTATATGGCGTTTAGTGTGATTGTATTTGTGCCCTCTTCGTATTTGAAATCATCCTCAAGGCTGATGTGTCTGTTACGGCACGAGGTGGGCAGAGTTTACAGTCTTGTGCGCAATGGGGTCAGGGGGTGCCCGTCGTTCCACAGGTATTCGCGCAGTTGCAAGAAAAGCTCTGGGACGTCGTCGTTGATGAGGGGAGTGGTGAAGGCGCCCTCGTAGAGGCTTTGAGTGTAGACGATGGCGTCTGGACTAATGACGAGGCGTGCGGGGCGAATGATGTCGAGTGTGCGGTCGGCGTTTAAGATGGTGAACTCGCGGGCTTCGACGGGGCCGCCGTATTCGATGGGGAGGTCGTTGGAGTTGACGAAGCGCACGCATCCGGAGGGCGTGCCGAGGTGAATGACGGGCTCGAGCGCTGCGCAGTCGACGATGAGTTCGCCGGGGGAGATGAGCGGCGGCGGGCTCGCGTGGTGGGAGTGCAGGAGGTGAGCAAGGGCCGTGGTGATCGGTAGATAGTGGCCGGCGGCGGGTCCGGCTTTCCATTGGTCGTCGGCGATGAGGTAGCGGGCGAGGATATCGTTGTCGGCGGCGTAAGGCTCGCGGAAGAGGGTGGCGTCAAGCTGGGACTGGCCCTGATCGTTAAACCATACCGAGAATGTGGGTCCTTGCGAGGGAGCGGCGAGCGCGTGCCAGGGTACGATGTCGGAACTGACCTGGTCATCGAACCACATCGAGAACGGGCCGGCGCCGAGGTCGAGGCAGAACGCGCCCGGGGGGAATGGCGCGGCTGGTGTGGATGGCGACACCGGCCACGGGATGAAGGTGTTCATGAGCTCTCACTTCTCCTAGTAAATAGAAGCGCCTTTGGGGAGTGACCACTTTAGTGTGATTGTATTTGTACCCTTTTCGTATTGAAACCATCCTCAGTCTGATGTGTCTGTTATGGCACGAGGTGGGCAGAGTCTACAGGCTTGTGTGCAACGGGGTGAGAGGGCACCCGTCGTTCCACAGGTATTCGCGCAGTTGCAAGAAAAGCTCGGGGACGTCGTCGTTGAGGAGGGGAGTGGTGGAAAACTACGGTACGTACCCGCGCCAAGTGCCCGATTTCTCCTTTATCAAGTAAATGAAGATTTCCTCTTCTGGGGTATCGGAAGTGATGATAGTTAAATAATCCGTGTCCTGGTTTGAGGCATGCACTTGTCCGAGACGAACCGGCTCATTCCCACTTCCGACGTCATGTCGAATAGTCTCGACAGCAACAGGATTCCCTATGATGTCTTCGAGCCGCGCAAAGTCTCTAGCGTTAATTGCGGATGTAACGTTTTCTCCCAAGTCCCGTAACTCTTTCAGCTCGCGAGAAGATTGGGAGGATGAGTGAAGGTACCACACAGCCACCAGCACCGCGAGAACGGTGAGGAGAGCTGTCAACGCTAGCGCCTTCCGTTTAGGTTCTGTACGCATAAAAGGTTGCTCCCTTCCAGTCGAGAAGAACCTGATTCATGCTTCGGCGATACCTGTCATGGGTGTGATAGGTAAAGTAAGGCGTGCCGTTGCTGTAATACGAAACCATCATGGTGTGAGTTTTTCGATTTGAATCCTTGGGTTTGACCTGAAGTGAAGTGTCCTGGTTTTTGTTTCGCTTCTTATGTTGAGGTCAACTCGCTGACCCGGGTTTGATTATACCTATCGATGATCTTGGCTGGTGTGCAGTAGTCTAACGAGGTTACGTCCCTTAGTGTGGTGTATCTGGACCCGGGACTGGCCGCGTGCCAACGTGTGTAGTGGCGGTCATCGCGGGTACCTTTCGAATCAACTTCCAATTCTCCTTGAAAGGATACAATCACGATGACCGCCGATCCCCAGCTTCGGCACCACTTCGGCCACCGTCTGCCACTGAGAACACGCACCCTCATCAGCGAAAGGATCCACAACCATCCGCGCCGCGCGATCCTTAAACTCCTGTGAATACCTCTTGGCCATATCCCAATCCTCTCAAAAGTGAGTAGGAACAAAACTCAGTACGCTTCACTCACCCCTGCTTATCTGACGGGAATGCGTTCGTTTAGAGGTGTGTTGCTTTATTGAAGCTATTCTCGAATTCCGGCTTTGACGGCGGTTATAGCGAGTTCGCCTCGGGTTGCGCAGCCGGTGTGGGTGAGAATGTCGGAAACATAGGATCTCACGGTTGCTTCGGTGAGCCCGGTTTGCCGGGCGATGCTTTTGTTCGCAAAAGCTTTCAGTAGCAGCCGGAACGTGGGACGCAAGTGATCTGGGAGGGTGGTGATAGCGTTGATAAAGTCGGCGTATTGTTCGCGGTTTTCGTGGGTTTGGGCGTAGGAGGCGGTGAGGATCTCGGTAGGGCGCGGTGCCATCACTCGCTGGCCGCTATAGGCTTTACGGATCAGTTGGGCAAGTTCAGGGGCGGGGATGTCTTTGGTGAGGAATCCGCGTACGCCCGCACCGATCGCTTGGCCTAGGGATTCTTCGTGTTCGAACGCGGTGAGCATGATGATCGTGACGCCGGGTTGTTCGCGGCTGATCCGGCGGGCGGCTTCGATCCCGCTCATCACTGGCATATCCACGTCCAGCAGTGCCACGTCTATCCGGTGTAGGGCGAGCTGGTCGAACACCTGGGCGCCGTTCGCGGCGGTTGCCACCACCCGCAGACCGTCTTGCGCGTTCAATAAGTTGGACAGGCCGTCACGGATAATCTGGTCATCATCGGCGAGGAGGATACGGATATCGTGCTCAGTCATTGGCCTGCTCCTTTGCTGCATGTTCGTTCGTCTGGTTGCCTGCTTGGTTCTCGGTTTGGTTGTCTGTGTGGTTGTGGGCGGGGAGCGTAATGTATATCAACCATTGGCTGCCCAGGTTGCTTGCCTCCATGCTGCCGCCCTCGGAGCGGATCCGGCTGCCGAGGTTTGCTAGCCCGTATCCACTACTCATGCCTGGGACCGCCGGGGTCTCTGCGATTTCGTTGCTGAGCGAGATTGTGAGCACGCCAGACTCGGCGTCAGTGTCAATCACCAGGTTTGCTGCCGAATCTGCTGGTGCGTATTTCAGAATATTCGAGCCGCACTCCCGGATGGCCAGAGCGCCCGTGAGGCGCTGCTGGCGCGTCACCGTCTCATCCACACTATCGGAGATAACGGTGTCGAGCGTGATACTCCGGGTTTTCAACATGTGTGCCACCTGCTGCACCACCTTTGATAGTAGCGCCTCACTGGCTGCGGTATCAATCGAGAGAATCATCGGCCGAATCCGCCGGGATGCGTCCGTGGCAGCCGCCACCAGGGGACTCAGCTCTGCGCTCAGTTCCGGGTGGCGGGTGGCGACGTCTTGGGCGAGCACGGCCACGTGAGCCAAATCTTTCGCCGTCGTGTCATGCAACTGGCGAGCCAGCTCCATGCGGTTCTCAGCGGCGGCTCGCCTTATGGTTTCTCTTTCTTGCTCGGCAAGCACTCGCCGCCCGTTTTGCCAGCGCAGTGCCAGGCCGATAGCCAGCACGAGAACAGCAGTTAAAACAGAGCTGAATGCCTGCAAACCGGGCGTGATACTCACCGCCGTGGCGATCCCCCCGTCCAGCACGAGTACGAGCACGGCTGGAACAATCCAGGAGCGCATCAGCCAGAAAACCATCAAGATGCTCAGAGCAAAGCTGACCATCTCAAACCCATCAATCAGGTTCAGCAGGTTAAAACCGAAATAGGATGCGAGAAAAACGTATTCGCACACCTGAAACCAGCCCGCCGCCACAAACAGGCCAAGAAGAACCAGCGAGAAGATCACGCCCAGTATGGACGCGTTGTGCTGTCCTGCAATCAGCTGAAACGTGTCAAACACCAAGAAGAAAACAGCCGAGAGCGTAAACACTAGCGGCTGCGCTAGTGTGGAACGCGTATAGCTGGGAAATATCAGACTGAGCATCACTAGACACTATACCGGGCTACTTATGCGGCCTATGCTTCTCGCAACCGGGAAGATTTGGCAAGAGCTTGCAGATTGCAGGAGCAATCCACTGAGTTTGACTGCTGGCTGACGGGAATGCCACTGCGCTGACAGCGAGCTGTTCAACGGCGGTCGGTTCGGATACAGCAACTGATCCGATGGGTATCGCTAAGGTGATAACCGCCAACCCGGCGGCAATACTCGAAACACTCATTTGTTCTTCCTTTCTGTAAGACCTGATGCGCCGAGCCTATTGGCGCGCTCATAAATCCCGATACCGATGAATGTCGGTACAACTGACCGATATTTGTCGGTATCCGCGCGGCCTGCCCGCCGAATAGCTTTAAAGAGTCCACTTGGCTACAACTAGACAAAAAGGAGAAACGACATGGCTACCAGGACTCTCATGGCAAAAGCAACGACCTCAGGATTGCTCGCCGTTGCCCTGGTGTTCGGCACCGCAGGCATAGCCTCGGCTCAACCGGCGCAAAACACAGCTGCGATTGAGCCGGAGGCAATCACCGTCTCGGCGTCCTTGAATTCTGCTCTAGAATCGCTAGCAGCATATGCAACGGCATCAGAGGAGAATCTCACCGCAGACGATCTTGCAACCCTTGATGGAGCGCTGCAGGTAATCATGCAAGCGAAAGCGGCTGAAGGCGAAGTCATTTACAGTATCAATGACGAAGGTAAAAACGTCTATATGACTGAAGTTCTCTTCGGTGATAGCGAAGTTATGCAGTTTTACTACGAAGCTGATCCCGCATCTGCCGAAGCTGCCGAGCTTTCGGATGCAATCTATTACCCATACATGGAGCGTGCGGGAGGTAATGAGTGGTACCCGAAGATTTGGTCGGGAACCGATTCGAAAGGACGCTGGGTTCGGTTCAATCGCTCAGCACAGGGCTTGATGGTGGGTGCAGCGGGAACTGCACTCAAAGCCGCAATTTGCGCTATTCCTGGAGTGAACGCCGTGGGATGCGCGGTGGTATGGGGAGCAACAATCGTTGCGAAGCAAGTTATCAAACGTGTAGGGCGTTGTCCCGAGGCTCGTCCGTGGCTATATGCGTATCCGGCTAATCTGGGCACATCCGGCTGCCGAGTTTCTTGAACAGACTGAGGCGAGAAAGGATAAGACCAATGAAAAACTTGATCGAAAACCACGTGTGGAGTTTCGCGCTGATTCTAACGGTTGTCTTTTCCCCGGTGGTTATTTGGGGAGCGTGGGACACCATTGACAATGCCGAATCCATCGCAATCCGAATTGCTCTGTGTATCGGGATCATAGTGGTTACTTACATTGGTGCTGGTCTGCTGCTCATGTGGAACCGTTGGACGCAGCGCAAATACCGCGAGAAAGGCATCATCAAGTAACGAAGTTGCGCGATACGTGGTGGGAGCTGGCGAGCGAAGCGAGGAGCGAACTGCGAGGGGCGCGACCCGCGGCCGAACTCTGTGTCGGCCTTAGGGATCGTGCCCCTCGCGTGAGTGATTTCTAGGGCGCGGATCGCGCCATGAATCCGCCGGTTGGTTGCTTAGTTCAGTGCGACCTCGACGTCCTTGCCGAGGAAGCCACCCTCAAGGAGGGCCTTCGTCGGCACGCTGTCGGCCGGAATATCGAAGACGAACTTGCCGGATAGGGTGTTGCCGGGGTTGATCTTGTCGAGGACCCATGAGCCTTCAAGGTATAGGGCGGCGTCGGTTGAATACGAATGCTGCCTGCCCTGGTCGTCGATGATCTTCATCGAGTCGGTAAAGAACGTCTCAGCCTTGTCGCCGTTGTTGAGGATCGATGCGCTCACGACGACGAACTGTCCCTGGGCCTCGGCGCCGAGGTACTCGTTACCGACAGAAGAGATTCCTGTCTCAACTCCCTCAACCGTTATGGTGAAATCTCCGACCTCAACCGGCGTGCCGATGGTTGCGGCAGGCGTCTCGGGGGCGGGCGTGTTCTCGGGGGCGGCGGACTGCGTTGATTCCGTCGTGGCAGCCTCGGTGGCAGGGGCCGCTTGCGACGCCGCGGTGGAGGGCGTGGCCTCCGGGGCGTCACTTGAACCGCCGGCCAGCTTTGCGATGGCGGCAATAATAATGACGACAATAACGGCAGTCAGAATCTTGTGCTTGGCGAACCAGGAGCCCTTCGTATTCTCGGGTGTGCTAGTCATAGTTTTCCGATCATTTAGTGCGAAAGATGACTCATTAAGTCAAGCAGTTCTCCCCCCCCCGCAACCCCAAAAGGCGGGTTGTAAGGATTGTTGCAGCCGGAATCGCGTCCGAGCTGGAACGCCGCGCGGCAGACGGAGGATCCCGCGGTGCGGTCCAGGCAAGTGCCAGGCCTCAACCATTGGCGGATGGTTGTGCGTCTGATGTCGGCGTCG
>JALEWQ010000003.1 GCA_022783305.1 Trueperella sp.
CGCCTACGCCCCGCAGTATGGCGCCGACCGCCTCTTCATTCACTTCGGCTCGGTGACCCATGCGGCAACCGTGTGGATCAACGGCGTCGAGGTGGCCCACCACGTTGGCGGATACCTCCCCTTCGAGGCCGACATCACCGAGCTCGTCAAGCCTGGCGAGCAGTTCACGGTCACCGTCTGCGCCGACAACCGCCTGAGCTGGCAGACCATTCCCCCGGGGTACATCAGCCAGAATTCCGAGGGTAAGAACGTCCAGTTCTACTTCCACGACTTCTACAACTACGCCGGCATCCATCGCACGGTCTCCCTCTACACCCGCCCGGTCGACGCCGTCACCGACGTCACCATCACCACCAACATCGATGGCACAACCGGCGTCGTGAACTACGACGTGACCGCCGGCGCCGACGTCGCTGTCAAGGTTCTCGACCCGAATGGCACCGAGGTCGCGAGCGCGGAGGGCGCAACGGGCACCGTCCGCATCGACGACGCCGACTTCTGGGCTCCCGGACATGGCGCGCTATACACGCTCGAGATTCACGCCGGTTCGGACGTCTACCCGCAGCGCTTCGGCATCCGCACCGTCGCCATCGAGGACGGCGTGTTCAAGATCAACGGCAAGCCGTTCTACTTCCGCGGATATGGCCGCCACGAGGACAACATGATCCGCGGCAAGCAGCACGACGACGTGTCGATGATTAACGACTTCGACATCATGCGCTGGCAGGGCGCGAACTCGTTCCGCACCTCCCACTACCCGTACGCGGAGGAGGTCATGGACTACGCCGACGAGCAGGGTTGGGTTGTTATCGACGAGACCCCGGCCGTTGGTTTAAACATGGGCCTTGGCGGCGGCATCTTCGGCTCGCAGGGTTTCACAACTTTCTCCGAAGAAACCGTGAACAAGGCTACCCAAGAGGTTCATGCCCGCGAGATCCGCGACCTCATTGCCCGCGACAAGAACCACCCGTGCGTGGTCATCTGGTCGATCGCTAACGAGCCGGAGACCAACACGCCCGCATCGCGCACCTACTTCGAGCCGCTTGCGCAGGTTGCGCGCGAGGCGGACCCGACCCGCCCGGTCGGCTACGTCAACGTCATGCTCTCGACCCCCGACGTCGAGCAGATCACCGACCTCTTCGACGTCATCATGCTCAACCGTTACTACGGCTGGTATGTCAATACCGGCGACCTCGCCGACGCCGAGGCCGCCCTGCGCGCCGAGCTCGACCAGTGGATCGCCGACTACCCCGGCAAGCCGATCATCTTCACCGAGTTCGGCCCGGACACGCTCAACGGCAACAAGGACTTCTTCCGCCGCCCGTGGTCCGAGGAGTTCCAGAAGGACAACATCGCCATGTTCATGCGGGTCTTCGACGACTACCCGGAGGTCCAGGGCGAGCAGATGTGGAACTTTGCCGACTTCCAGACCACGCCGGGCATCATGCGCGTGGGCGGAAACAAGAAGGGCATGTTCACCCGCGATCGTCAGCCCAAGCTCAACGCGTACGCCGTCCGCGACCGCTGGCTGCGTCTCAAGGAGGAGCAGGGCTGGTAAAGACCTAGCTCAAGCATAGGCGGTGCGGGAGTTCGTCGGTTCGTTAAGGCCGGTGGACTCCCGCACAGTCAGTTCTGCGGGAACCTTGTGCAGGCCGCGCTTCGTATTTGAGCGGTTCCTTGCCTGCCAGATCAGCAGCTCGGCTGCCTTCTCACCGATGAGCGCTCCGCCCGAGGACAGCGACGTAAGGGCCGGTAGGGTGAGGCGGCAGATGGCCGAGTTGTCGATGCCGATGACGGAGACGTCTCCGGGGACGCGGTAGCCGGCGCGCTGAAGCGCCTGCATGAATCCGATCGCCACGAAGTCATTGAACGCGATGACGGCGCTGACGGGACGGTTGATCCACTCCCCTGCCACCGCCGCCCCGCTGTCGACGCCGGAGCCACGTGCTTTGAGCTGATAGACGCTCAGGCCATAGTGGGGCGCAATCTCACGGATCATCCGCCAACGCATCGCGTTGACCCAGGATTCATCGGAGCCGGACAGGTACAGGAGCTCACGGTGCCCGAGGGAGGTCAGGTGCTCGAACGTCGCCGTCATGCCACCCGCGATATCCGCCACCACACAGTTGTGTCCGGGAGAAACCCGGTTGACGAGGACGATGGGCAAGGTGCGCTCATATCGGGCAATTGCGCGCTGTGAGAGCCGGGTGGCAGGAAAGGCAATGCCCGCGACGTGGGGAACGATGGTGTCGATCGCCCTCTCCTCCTGGCGCGTGTTGGAGTCCGATGCGACGACGATGACCGAATACCCCTCGCGCGTCGCTCCCGTCTGAAAACCCGTGATGATGTCTGAATAGACAAGGTTGCCGGTGTTTCGCACGACAATGCCGAGAGCCGTGGGGCCGTCGTCGTCCCAGTATGTGGAGCCCTCGGTGTGAAATCCGAGGTTGCGGGCGACGGCATGAATGTTCGCCAGCGTCTTTGCGCTCACGCGCGAGGGGGAGTTGAAGGCGCGAGAGACCGTCGACGGCGCGACCCCGGCGGCCCGTGCGATGTCGTAGATTGTGACGTCTTTCCGTTTGCCCATGGCACCTCCACCATCATCATAACGGCGCGAGCGCGGCGTGGCTCTCAATAATGGAGTTCTTAAGGTGTACAGACGACGGTGAGGTCTCCGCCCCGCGGCCCATCACGCGTTCCGGCTTCAAGCCTTTGGGGGCTGTCCTTGAATCGAGACCACCGTCTCCACGTGATGCGTGTGCGGGAAGATGTCGAAGGCCGCCATGGATTCCACTGTCCTTCCACCCGCCACCAGCTCTGCCACGTCGCGGGCCATCGCGGCCGGGTCGCAGGAGACGAGCACGATCCGCGCGGGGCTTTTGGCCAGTGCGCCAGCAGTCTTCCTGCCCAGCCCGGCTCTCGGAGGATCAGCCACGACGACGTCGGCGCTCACCTCGCGCACGGTCCGCTCGTCGATCCTTGCCATCCGCACGCTCGCCCACGGCATGCCCGCAAGGTTGGCCTTCGCGTCGGCGACGGCGCGCTGCGAGCCCTCGATCGCCCGCAGGCGACCCGTGGGCCCCACGGCCTTAGCCAGCGGCACGGTGAAGAGCCCCGCGCCCGAGAACAGCTCGAGGACAGACTCGCCGGGTTGGACACCGGCCGCCTTCATGACGGCGCGTAGCAGCGTGTGCGGGGCGCGCGCGTGGACCTGCCAGAACCCGGACGCCGAGACCCGATAGTCGAAGACGTCCCTCTCCGTGGTGGCGCGCTCCCAGATGTGGCTTTCCCCTTTGCGCCCGGGTGCAGTGTAGACGCGGTCGGCTACCACGACGTCCTCCCCCGACGCCGGGCCCACCACGTGCACACGCGTGCCGGGGGCGATTTCCCGATCCCAGGCCGGGTCAAAAATGAGCCGCTCGAGCTCCGGTAGCGCCAACGGCATGGAGGTAATCGGCACGAGCTCTTTCGTGCCCTCGCGGTACATCCCCACTCCCCGCTCGAGCTTTACGACGTCGAAGCGGGTGCGCGAGCCCCAACCGTCCGTGTCGTCGACGGCGGCAACCGACAGGCCCAGACCGAGTGCCGTCTCGAGGAGCTCCTGGCCACCGATGCGGCGGAGGTTACCCAGGAGCGCACGCTCCTTGAGCGAGCGCTGGCCGGCGAGGGTGATATGGCCGAAGTCGGCGGCGCCTGTGACCCCGGCGGCGCCCTCGGGCCACGGGTGGGTTACTCGCTCGGGACTGGCCTGAACGACCTCGCGCACCACGGCCGTGGCGTAGCGTGAGCGGCTGGAGGTCAGCTCGGCCTTCACCCGCTCACCGGGAATTGCCCCACGCACAAAGACCACCCGGCCCTCGTGTCGGGCGATCCCGACGCCGCCGTGGCCAATGTCGGTGATGTCGAGGATCATGCCTCCGCCTCCCCTAGCCTGTAGGGCGCCTCCGTGATCATCACCCGCGGTTCAAAACGCAGATCTGAGATCACCCGCGGGGTGGAATGGCGCAGGAAGAAGCGCTCCCAGGCGCTGGAATAAATGACGCGGGGGATGATGACGTCGATGATGTCGTGCGGACTCTGTGCCAGCTGGGAGCGGATGTAGTCAACCACCGGCCCGCGCCAGGCCCCCTTGGGTTCGCCCAGAATGGTCAGGTCCACCGGCACAAGGGAGGCCTCCCACGCCTCGCGGATCCGCCTGGTCTGCCTCGGGTCGATATCCACACACACCGCCGTGAGCGAGGACAGGCGCATCGCCCGCGCCCACGTCACCGCCGAGATCGTCGCCGCGTCCACCCGATCGATAAGGACCACGCCGTGCACGCGGGTAGGAAGATGGCGCCCCTCGCTCGCGTCTCCCAACTCAAGTTGCTCGCGCACCCTCGACTGCCCGCGCGAATAGACCACGAGGAACAGCCCCGGCACTGACAGGGCCACGACGCCGGCTAACGCCCACCTCGATTGGGCGTAGACGAGGAGGCCGGCCACCCCGAGTGCAGCCACCCCGTAGAGGGCGAAGAGCCAGCCCAGTCCCCGCGCGACGCTACGCTCCTCGCCGTCGGTGGAGTCGGTGAGGATGGTGCGCGAGCGGGAGACCATCGCGACGCTGACGAAGGCGATGATGATGTAGACGATGAAGACGAAGACAGCCGCGATCGAGCGGACCGAATCCAAAACGAGGGTCACGCTCGCGGCGAGGGCGGCGATAAGCGCCACGATGGCACGGCGCGGAGCCACGGCGTCGGCGGCGGCGAGCTTGCGCGGCAACAGGCCGTCGAGGGCGAGTTCGCGCAACAGGCGGGGCAGCTCACCGTAGGCGGCGGTGGCCACCGCCAGGCCGAGCAGCGCAAAAAGCGTCACGTAAACCATCCGGCCCACCGGCCCGAAGAAGGCGTAGGACATCGTCAAGGACGGCAGGGCCTCACGATGGCCGGGCATACGCAACGTCACGATGAAGTAGAACATGAGCGCGATGACGAGGAAGGCAATCAACATGAAGGCGCCTAAACGCCGCCTGCTCACCCGACGTTCGCTGGAATCCTTCATGACCCGCTCCGAGATGAGGGTCGCGATCGCGCCCACCATCGCACCCGCCAACGCGGACTCCACATACGAGTTGGTCAGGCCAGTCACGCGGTCGGAGGTCAGCGAGTTCTCCTGGGCGAGGCGAATATTTTCAAAGTCAATCGAACCGGTGGCCTCCAGGATGAGGCCGTAGCCGAGGAGGAAGACCATCCCCAACACGGCGGCCGCGGCGAAGACGAGACCCCACCTCTGGACGTGCCGGACCCTCCCCACGAGCACCGGGATTGATATGAGCAAGATGAGGACCGATTCGAGAGCCCAGTCCCACGAGATGTCAATGAGCGCGTCCACCGACGTCACCGCGAGCCCGACCCCGAGGATCATCACCAGCGCATAGGCCAGGATCCGGGCGGCGGAAACAAGCAGGCCAGCCCAGTGGCCCAGGTACCAATCCGCGAGCTGATGAGAAGCCTTCTGGGGGACGTACCTGTGCAGTAGCCCCGCAAAAAACAGCGCCACGGCCAGCGACAGGAACGCGCTCACGAGAGCGATAAAGATGGCGGTGGCCCGCTCCGAGTAGGACGCCGAACGCAAGACCACCTGCGGTACAAGCACCATGCCCAGCGCAATGATGGACACCGACGTCGACCTGGTGATCGAGCGAACGATGGTCTGTGCGCGTTGCGAGGCTTGTAGGTTCACATGGTTAGGTTACGCTGTAAACGCATTTGGGGTAACGTCTAAGTCGTGCATTTCGTCATTATGGGCTGCGGCCGAGTGGGCGCGAGCCTCGCCGTCAACATCGCCGATCGTGGGCACTCGGTGGCCATCATCGACCAAAACTCTCATGCCTTCCAACGCCTGCCCGATGACTTCCAGGGACAGCCCGTCACCGGCGTGGGCTTCGACCGGGGCGCTTTGCGCCAGGCTGGCATCGAGGACGCCGCCGGGTTCGCCGCCGTGTCTTCCGGAGATAACTCCAACATCATTGCGGCCCGCGTGGTGCGCGAGACCTTCGGCGTGGACAACGTCGTGGCTCGCATCTACGACGCCTCACGCGCCGGGGTCTACAACAAGCTCGGCATCGACGTGGTCGCCCCCGTGTCCTGGACGGCCGACCAGGTGATGCGCAATCTCATCCCGCTCGGGCCGTACGTCGAGCACGTCGACTCTGCCACCGGCACGGCCCTCTTCTTCGTCGACCTCGACACGTCTTGGTATGGGCGCACCATCGCCGACATCGAGGCCGCGACCGGGGCACGCGTGGCCTACATCACCCGCAACCTCAAGCTGGTCCTGCCCACCGCCACCACGGTCATCCAAGACGGTGACGAGTTGCGCTTCATCGCGGCGCTCGCTGACGCGCAGGCCATCCAACACGTGACCAACCATCCGGCAAAGGCTAGGTGACATGAAGATTCTTGTAGCTGGAGCTGGCTCCGTGGGGCGCTCGCTCGCCCGCGAAATGAGCGAGGCCGGGCACGAGTTGACCCTCATCGACATCAAACCCGAGGCGATGCGCGTGGCATCGGTGCCGGAGGCGGACTGGATCCTCGGCGACGCCTGCGAGCTCTCCGTACTCGAAACGGCCGGATTGGAGGAGACCGACGCCGTCGTCGCGGCAACCGGGGACGACAAGGCCAACCTTGTCCTGTCCCTGCTTGCTAAAACCGAGTTCGGCGTGCCGCGCGTCATCGCCCGCGTGTCCAACCCCTCCAACGCCTGGCTCTTCGACGAATCCTGGGGCGTGGACGTGGCCGTCTCCACGCCGCAGATCATGGCCGGCATCATTTCCGAGGCGGTCACAGTCGGCAAGCTCGTGCGCCGCATGGAGTTTCAATCCGGGGCAACAATGTACCTGGCCACCGTCTCCGAGGGTTCTCTTTTTACCGCACACGCCCTGGGCCAGATCGCCTTGCCGCCCGACATCATGGTCACGGGCATCGTGCGCGACGGCGTACCGCTCTTCCCCAGCTCCGACATGTCCATCGACGCCGGCGACCAGCTCATCTTCCTCGTGGGTGCCAACGCCTCGGAGGGGCTGGCCGATATCGAGGAAATCCTCTAGCGCGCTTCGGCGCCCGGCGCCTCGGTCACCCCGCCCTCGGTCTCCGCGCCCGTAGCAGTTACCGGAACTTCGGGTAAGCCTTTGACGAGTAGCCAGGTGAACCAGCCGATCAGCGCGAAGAGCGGAACACCCATGAAAAGGCGGGCGATCCCCAGCGCCTCGGTGGCGTGGGCGAGGTAGAGCGGGCCCTGAACGGCGAGCCGGGCCAGGAACAGGCCAAGCCACATCCAGGTGATGAGCAGGTAGCGACGGCGGGTAACCTGCTGGTCCGGGTCATGTCGCCAGCCGGTGGCGTCCCCGCGCAGGAAGCCGATGAGCAGGCCGAGGGCGGGCCAGCGCACGAGAATCGAGATGAGCAGGGCCGCGCCGTAGCCGGCGTTCGTCAGCAGCCCCCACACGAAGAAGTTCGACGCCTCCCCACTGCGCCAGGTAACGAAGGCGGACAGCGCGATGGCGAATAGTCCGCCGAACGCGGGGGTCACCGGGATACGCTGGAGCGCACGGATCACGATGAAAACCAGTGAGGAAACCACCGAGACGCCCACCGCCAGGTTGAGGCCGTGGGTGAGCGTGTAGAGAACGAGAAAGAGGATCGTGGGGATCGTGGCCTCCACGATCCCACGCGGACCACCCACCGCAGCCATGACGTCAAAATCGTCCTCGACGAGGGCGCGCATACCAGTCGCGTGAGGCTCAGTCATCGTTGTTCTCCACTTCCATGATGGGGTTGAACATAGTCGGCACGCCACGATGGCACGTGATCGCGCCGGCCACGCGAATTCTCGTCCCGATATCCACACATTCGAGGTTCTTCCTCGACATGAAATACAGTGTCAGCGGCCCCTCGTCGCACTCGAGACGAACCAGCACGCGCCGCTCAAGCCCCGCGCCGGGATAGGTGATGGAACGGATCGTGCCGATCAGTTCGCGCCGCCGCGTCATTCTTGCGCCGTGACCTGTTCCGGAATCTCGAGCGGGAGTAGCTCACGTGGCGGGTGCGGGGCCTGGCCCCGGTTGACGACCACCTCGCGCACGATCTCGATCATCTCATTGGCCGCCGCCTCGTCGGCACCCGCCTTGCCGTACAGCGTCGCACGCAACAACCATCGCGGCCCGTCAATCCCGAGGAACCGGTGCGGAGCCATTGCCTTCGATCCCGGCACCGGCATTTGCGCGTGCAACTCGGGGCCGAGCGGTCCCTCTTCCTCCTGAGAGAATCCGCCCTGCTGGGCAATGGAGGTGCGCATGTCGCGGCGCACCTCTTCCCACAGCTTCGCCGAACGCGGAGCCGCAAACACCTGTAGCTGGAGCGCCGAGGAGTCCTTCGAGTAGACGATGCCGAGCACCTGCTGGCGCCGCCGGTCGAGGGTGAATTGGAGGGTCGTCCCAGGGATGACGGGGATCCACAGGGAGCCGGCATCGAGCCTGTCGCCGATGGCAACCTCATCGGAATCCCACGGGCCGGTGGCAGGCGCTGCCGACTCGACGTCGTCGTCGGCCGTTACCGGATCTTCGGCGTTCGCCGCCTCGTGCCTATCGTGCTTCTTCTTCCCGAAGAGCCACATATGATCGCTCCTCCTAGGACGCGCACTCAGCGCAGACGGGCAGGCCGTCCTCCTCGTATGCCAGCTGGGATCGGTGGTGGACGAGGAAGCAGCGCGAGCAAGTGAACTCGTCATCCTGCGCGGGAACGACTGCGACGGAAAGCTCGACGTTAGACAGGTCGGCACCCGGAAGCTCGAAACCCTCGGCAGCCTCCACTTCGTCTTCGTCAACAGAGTTAGACTGGTGACTGTTATTTCGCGCGTTAAGCTGGGTTAGGGAATCCTCCTTCAGCTCCTCATCCTGCTTGCGCGGCGCATCGTAATCTGTGGCCATGATCTCCCCTTGAATAGGTCAATGTTCACGCACTTTCTACCAAAGCTTGCCACGTTTGACAACACCGGTTCTGAATTGGCGAATCCGTGAGACCATTTGGCTCACATTCGCCAACACACCGCCGCCTGTGACCCCATTTCTCGTCGCCAGGTGGCACCCTTGTTGCAGGACCGGAGGAGGCAAACATGATCGAGCTCGAATTGTTGGGGCTTCAAGACGGGCAGAAGTTGAGCCTGAATGATTCACAGGGTAACCGCTACGTACTTCCGATCACTGACGAACTTCGCGCGGCCCTGCGCACCGACGTAACCTCGCAGGGCGAGGACACGCCGAAGCCGATCACCCCGCGCGAGATCCAGGCCTATTTCCGTGCCGGGCGCACGGTGGCCGAAGTCTCCGAAATCTCCTCTCTACCCCCTTCGCAGCTGACGAATCTCGCCTACCCGATCTTCGCCGAGCGTGAGTACGTTGCCCAAAACGCCCGCCTGTACCGCCTCGGGCACGAGGACGGCGGCATGACTCTCGAAGAATTGGTCGCTTCCCGGCTGGTCAGCCGCGGGGTCGAAGCCAGCGACGTCGAATGGGATGCACGTCGCGAGCACGGCGAGCCGTGGATCTTGACGGCCACCTACACCAGCGGCGGCGGTGTCAATGTGGCCAGGTGGGCCGTCAACACGAAGACGCAAACGTTCCAGGCACGCAACGACGAGGCGACTTGGCTCACCGAGAACCAAATCCCCGCTCCTGCCAACCCGTGGCGCAAGCCCAACACCCCGCCAGCCGAACCGGAGCGGAAGGCCTCCATCATCGACGCCCAGCCGGCGGCTGCGGGCAGCGCTGTGGACATCGACTCAATGCTCGCCTCCCTCAACTCCAAGCGCGGCCAGGCCCAACCCATGCCCGAGTTCGACGGCGCCCACCCTGCGGACTCCGAACCCGAGGCGGCTCAGGACGCCACGATTCTCTCCCTGCCCACCTCCTCCGCCGAGGAGGAAGAGCCCGACGCTCCCAGTGAAGGCGACGGCCAGCAGGCCCTCCCCGGCGTCGCGGCAGACACCCAAAAGACCACCAAGCCGGACAAGCCGAAGAAGCGGCGCAACCGCCCGGCAATGCCCACGTGGGACGAGATCGTTTTCGGCTACTCGAAGGACGACTAGCCCCGGTTAGGCCGCCAATGGCGCCGGAGGGCTACCTTTAGCCGAGATGCAAGGCGTCCGCCAAATGCGTCTCGACATCGGTCACAACCTCCAAAAAACTACAGCTAGATAAGATCAAGGCCGAGCGGGATCATCATCTCCTGCTCGGTGAGGGAGCCGTGCACACCGACAAGTCCGATCGCTCCCTGGCTCTGGTAGCGCGAGTCGACGATCGCGAGCCGGTCTTTCGCGAAGACGAGAACGTCGCCGAAGACCTCGCGGGCAAAGTCGCCCATCGGCCCGAAAAGCCCAGCTTCCTCAGCCTCAGCCTGCGTGTAGATCCAGGCCCGCTCCCCCAGCACCTCCCGCCAGCGCCCAGAAACCTCCTCCGGCTCCTCGGTGTACAGGTGTAGCGCTCGGGATTCCCCAGCCACGACGTCGACTCCACGGGTAAGCTCGCCCACGCATGCGATGTCGTAGCGCTCGGCGACGTCGATCATGCCGTGATCGGCCGTGAGCACGAGGAGCGTATCGGGCGGCAATAGGCGACGTAGCCTGCCGAGCTCCGAGTCAAAGTGTTCGAGCTGACCAATCCACGCCTCCGATTCCCATCCGGCATGGTGGCCGGTTGAATCAATGTCGCCCCAGTACAGGTAGACGAGGTCGGCCCCGGACTTCAGCTCCGCGACCGCGCCATCCACGCGTGCCTCTAGCTTCTCGGCGACGACGGTGCGCCCGCCACGCAACGCCGCAAGAGTCAGCCCGGAGTCGACGAAGCGGCGCGGGTGGATCTTGACCGCGTCGAGGTCCGTCGTCTCGAAGATCGTGGGCACGGACTGCCACGCGCGAGGATCAACGCTGGACGTATTCCAGCCGATGAGGTTGAAGACCTCATCGGAGCCGGGTACCCGCAGGGCATAGCCGCCCATCGCCGTCTGGCCCGGCATGGCGCCCGTTGCGAGCGCGCTAATGCCGGCCGCCGTCGTCGACGGCACCACAGTGGTAATCGCGCGCATGTCGAGGGAGCGAAGGGTGGGGGCATGCCCGCGACGCTGGTCGATGTTGTGAAAGCCAAGGCCGTCGACCATGACCACGCACGCGCGCCGGGCGGCCGGGAGGTTGAACACGGACTGGCGTGCCTGACCGAGAGAGCGCAATACGCCCGGCAACACCTCGGCGAGATTCTCCCTGTGCGGTAC
Organism: Trueperella sp.; assembly: GCA_022783305.1. Taxonomy (GTDB): domain Bacteria; phylum Actinomycetota; class Actinomycetes; order Actinomycetales; family Actinomycetaceae; genus Trueperella; species Trueperella abortisuis. The sequence goes on from JALEWQ010000003.1 coordinate 11,304, forward strand.
GATCATGCGAGTTGCCCGAGGATACGTTCGACCTCATCGATGAAGGCCACCCCTTCAGCGAAGTGGGTCGCGTCCACGTGGCGGTCGAGAAAGAGCTGCAGGTCTTCGTTTGTCGCCACGCCCACGTAGCCGTGATCGTTCGTGCAGGTGGGGTCGTCACACGCGCCGGGCTGGAGGTCCTGAGAGAAGGCTGCACCCCAGCGCAGGCGTAGCAGGATGGAGTTGAGCTGACCCACGCGCTTGCCGCGGAACTCGCGGCGGCGAACCACGTGATGCTCCCTGATACTGTCGAGGCGGACCGACTGCGCCGTCGTCACATATTCGCCGCGAGTGTCCATCTCGTAGTTCGTGTCCGAGTAGACGAGGACGAGGCGCGTACCTGTGACGATGAAGGCGACGATCCTGTCATAGACCGAGTCCGCGTCGAAGACAGTTTCGGGCCGCACATAGAAGGCGCGCACGACGTCCTCGCCCAGAGCCTGGCGGATGTCGGCAAGCACGGGCGACTCTGGCGCCACCAAGCTTGACAGCGCCGCATCGAGGTCGTTTCGCATATCGATCATTGCCCCATTGTCCCAAAACCGGCGCCTGTGCGAGAAGTCGGGTCACCAACATCACGGCAACACGGGGCGCGCGCTCGCCGGCCGCGAACCGAACGGCCAGATAATGGAATAATGGCCAGCACAGAGCAGATCGTTGACATTGACGTGTCGCAGGAAATGCGCACATCCTTCCTCGAATACTCCTATTCCGTCATCTACGCCCGCGCCCTGCCCGACGCCCGCGACGGCCTCAAGCCGGTCCAGCGCCGTATCCTTTTCCAGATGGATCGCATGGGTCTGCGCCCCGACCGTGGCCACGTCAAATCCTCGCGCGTGATCGGGGAGGTCATGGGCCGCTTGCATCCGCACAGCGACTCGGCCATCTACGACGCCATGGTCCGCCTCTCCCAACCCTTTACCATGCGCCTGCCCATGGTCGACGGCCACGGCAACTTTGGTTCGCTCGACGACGGGCCCGCGGCTCCTCGCTACACCGAGGTGCGCATGGCCCCGGCGGCGCTGGCGATGACGGCGGATATTGACGAGGACGTCGTCGACATGGTGCCTAATTACGACAACACCTACCTTCAGCCTGAGGTGCTTCCCGCCGCCATCCCCAACCTGCTCGTCAACGGCTCGTCGGGCATCGCGGTGGGCATGGCCACCAACATGGCGCCTCACAACCTCGGCGAGGTCATCGCGGGGGCACGCTTCCTCCTCGACCACCCCGAGGCCACCCTCGACGAGCTGATGCGCTACATCCCCGGGCCCGACCTGCCCGAGGGCGGCAAGATCGTGGGGCTCGATGGGATCCGCCAGGCATACGAAACCGGGCGCGGCATCTTCCGCACCCGCGCCACCGCCCACATCGAGAACGTCACCGCCCGCAAGAAGGGCATTATCTTCACCGAGCTGCCCTACCTCGTGGGCCCGGAGAAGGTCATTGACAAGATCAAGGACGGGGTGCAGTCGAAGAAGCTGCAGGGCATCACGGGGGTACAGAACCTCACCGATCGTAAGCACGGCACCAGGCTCGTCGTCGAGGTGAAGAACTCCTTCAACCCGGAGGCCGTGCTTGCCGCCCTCTACAAGCACACCCCGCTCGAGGATTCTTTCGGCATCAATAACGTCGCCCTCGTCGATGGCCAGCCGCACACCCTCGGCCTCAAGGCCCTGCTCGAGGTCTTCCTCGACCACCGCCTCACCGTCACTCGCCGGCGCACCGCCTTCCGCTTGCAGAAAGCCAAGGACCGCCTTCACCTGGTGGAGGGTCTCCTCATCGCGATCCTCGACATCGACGAGGTCATCGCCCTCATCCGATCCTCCGATGACTCCGCCACAGCCAAGGATCGCCTCATGAAGGTATTCGATCTGACAGAGATCCAGGCCGATTACATCCTCGAGCTGCGGCTGCGCCGGCTGACGAAGTTCTCCCAAATCGAGCTGGAGCAGGAAAAGAACGAGCTGGAAAGCGAGATCGAGCGCCTCGGCGAGATCCTCAGCTCCGACGCCAAGCTACGCGCCCTCGTCTCCTCCGAGCTGGCCCAAACCGCCCGCGAGTTCGCCACCCCGCGCCGCACGGTTCTGCTCGAGTCCGATGCCACCAAGGCCACCTCCGCGCTCAAGGTCGAGGACGACCCATGCTGGGTGCTCCTGTCCGGCGACGGCCTCATCGCCCGGATCGTGACCGCCACCGAGCCCTCCCGCTCCGGCCCGCGCCAGCGTCACGACGCCGTCGTCGCCCGGGTCAAGACGACCAACCTGTCCTCCATTGGGGTGATCACCTCCGATGGGTCGGTCACCCGACTGAACGTCCTCGACATCCCCGCCATCCCCGAAACTCAGACAGCGCCGGGACTCTCCGGCGGCGCGCCAGTTAAGGAACTCTTGCTCGCAGGCCAAGGCTCGACCGTGGTCGGGCTCGTCGACCTCGATCACCCGCCCATCCTTGCCCTCGCTACAGCACAGGGCAAGATCAAGCGCGTCAACCCCGACTACCCTGACCGCGGCGCGATCGACATCATCAAGCTCGCCGACGGCGACGCCGTGATCGGCGCTGCCCCCGCCTCCGACGACGACGAGATCGTGCTTGTGACCTCCAACGCCCAGTTGCTGCGTTTCCCCGCCGCCGACGTGCGCCCGCAGGGTCGTGCCGGCCAGGGAGTTGCCGGCATCCGAGTGTCCGACGCTCGGGTGATCGCCCTCGGCGTCGTGCCCGCCAATGACGTTGCCGCCCACGGCGTCGTCACCATCGCCGGCTCCTCCGGCTCGCTGCCCGGCACTGCGCCCGGCTCGGCAAAGGTCACCCCGCTCGACCGCTACCCCGCCAAGGGCCGCGGCACCGGAGGCGTTCGCACGCAACGCTTCCGCAGCGGCGAGGATCAGCTTCAGCTGGCCTGGGTGGGCCAGCTACCTGCACGCGCGATCGGCTCGAACGGCAAGCCTGTGGCGCTTCCCGACGTCGACGAGCGCCGCGACGGCTCGGGCACCGAGCTGGCCGCCGTCGTCACGGCCATCGGCTAGGCCGGGATGAAAGACTAGACCCGGGTGGTCATGATGTACGTCTCGGCCACTCGGATGAAGTCGAAGTGCTCAAAGACGGTTACGAGGTCCGTGTCCGTGCCGTCAGCGGTGACGTCGAGGCCAATGTAGCTCAGGCCCGCCGCGCGGAAGCGCTCCACCGCCGTCGCCAGAAGGTTGGAAGCCACGTGCTTGCCCCGCCACTCGGGCAACACCACGATCTCTTCAATGTAGCCCTCGTCCTGCACGCCGTCCGCGTCCTGCGCGTCCTCCAGCCCCGAGGAGAAACGGGAGGCCAGCACGTAACCGGCGAGCCGGGGGCGATCCCCGAAAAGGTCAAGCGCGACCAGGCACAGGTCCTCGTCCATCGATTCCAAGCGCCTCGCCCATGCTTTGCCGCTCATCGCGGCCCCCTCGTTTTCCGCCATCACGCGGTTGTGAGCCTTACGCGAATCCCTGATCCAGTCCGCGCCCATCTTCACGATCTGTATGTAGGAGGACGTCGGCGAGACCTGGGAGGGGATATCGAGGCTACGGCGCATCTGGATGTAGCGCGAGTGGCTTCGAAACCCGAAGCGGATGGCCATCTCGAACAGCGCGCCCTGCGAGGCATCCACGTACATCTGGACAAGAGTCTCGTCCAGGCCCAGCTCGGAAGCGAGGTCGCGGGCCGTGAGAAGCTGACGCTCCAAGAGATCATGGCCCACCCCGTGGTCACGCCACGTGGGCGTCACCCCGCCGGAGATGGTAATCGGGGACTCGCCCGCGTTGCCGGCCGGTGTGCGGGCAAGGCCGAAGGCGACGAGATCCTGCCCCTCCCATGCGCCCTGTGCACGCCAAGCGTGGGAATCGGCGAAATAGCCCTCCACCTCGCGCCGGGTCGTGCGAATGGCCGAGGCGTCCGCCTCCTCGATCGCCGCGATGATCGCGTACACGTGAGGGGCATCGTCCGCATTCAGCGTGGTCCACGTCCAGTCCGCCATCAGATATCAATCGAGTAGAGGATCTGAGCCGAGCCTTCGAAGAAGCCGTAACGCGTGAGGAAATCTGTGGCCGGGGCGGACTCGGAGATCACCGGCACCCGCATGCGCGTGATCCCGCGTTCCAGCGCCTCACCCATCTGCGACACGATGAGATCCGTTCCGACACCTTCGTGGCGGAAGTCGCGTTCCACCCCGTAAAACTTCACGCACATCGCCTGATCACGCGCGGAATTCAGCGAATAGCCCACCAGGTTTGCGCCATCCGTGAGGAGGACGGAGGCGGCCCGATCCTCGGGCGTCATCCACTCATCCCACTCGGCCTGCGACATCGGCTGGCGGCGGTCCATCACCATCGAGATACGGTTGTGCAGGCGCAACACTTCTCCCGAGTGCTTTTCGTCAAACGTGACGAGCTCCATGCCGCGCGCCTCCAGGCGCTCCCTCGCGGCCCGCGCGTACTCGGCGTGCTCAGCGCCGAGATTCACATCCATCGATGTCCAGCGCGTGTGCGGGGAGAACCCGCCAGCGGCGAGCAGGCGACGTCGTTCCATGTTCGACACCCTCACGCGGGAACGGATCGAGGCCGGCAGGTCGTAACCATTGGCAAGCATGAGTTGGCGTGCCCGCCCGTCCTGCCACTCGAGCAGCGCCCGCCCGATACCGCGCCTGCGCCAGTGCGGGCGGATGACGCCGTAGATGTTGGCCTGCGCCTCCGTCAGCGGGTGGGGGTTGTTGAAAACAAAGCCCATCGCTTGCAGCTGACCGTTCGTGTCGCGGCCCACAATGGCGTCCATGTTCCTCCGGTCGGCCTCGGCGGCCCTTACCCAGGGCGTGACCTGCTGAAGGATGCGCAACTCATCACAGATCTCCGGATCCGCCGACTCCCGCAAAAGATCCGCGAGCTCATCGAGATCACCCGCGGCGAGCTGCTTCCACGACAGCCCCAGATGGGGGCTTGGCCCCGCCAGCTCGCTCGGAGCCGCCAAACGTTGCTCGAGCGAACGTCCCGTGATCTTTCCTGTCTGCATATGCCCCAGTCTACCAAGGGCGGCGCGCAACTCCTATGCGTCAATCTGCTCGCGTGAGATGTGGCCCGCGCCCTCAACGATGAAATCACGCCGCGGCGCCACTTCTGAGCCCATGAGAAGCTCGAAGGTATCCTCCGCGAAACGGAGCGCCTCTGCATCGGCAAGCGAGACCCGGCGAAGCGTGCGGTGCTTCGGATCCATCGTAGTCTCCGCCAGCTGGTTGGCATCCATCTCTCCCAGGCCCTTGTAGCGCTGGATCGGCTGCTTGTACGTGCGCCCGCTCCGCTCCAGCCGCGCCAGGGTGCGGTGCAACTCGGCGTCGGAATAGCTGTAGATATACTCCCCCTTCTTCCCTCCGCGACCGGCCACCTCCACCCGGTGGAGCGGAGGCACCGCCGCGTACACGCGCCCGGCCTCCACGAGTGGGCGCATGTAGCGGAAGAACAAGGTCAGGAGCAAGGTGCGGATGTGGGCGCCATCGACGTCGGCGTCCGTCATGAAGATGACCTTGCCGTAACGCGCCGCGTCAAGATCGAAGGTGCGGCCCGAGCCGGCCCCGACCACCTGAATGATCGATGAGACCTCCTGGTTGTTGAGGATGTCGGCGTGGGAGGCCTTCTGGACATTGAGGATCTTGCCGCGGATCGGTAGCAACGCCTGGAACTCTGAGTCGCGCGCGAGCTTTGCGGTACCGAGGGCAGAATCGCCCTCGACAATGAACAGCTCAGTGTGCTCAATATCGTCCGAGCGGCAGTCGGCCAACTTGGCGGGCAGCGAGGAAGTCTCGAGGGCGTTCTTGCGGCGCGAGATCTCCTTCTGGGTGCGGGCGGCCACGCGGGCGCGCATCTCCGCCACCACCTTCTCCAGAACGCGCTGGTTCTCGCTCTTCGCGTCGCGTTTGGTGGAGGAAAACTCGCGCCCGAGCTCCTCCTCCACCACCTTCGCCACGATCCCCCGGATCGGCGCCGTGCCCAGAACCTCCTTAGTTTGTCCCTCGAACTGCGGCTCGGGGAAGCGCACGGCAACGACGGCGGTCAAGCCCGCCAGAATATCGTCCTTCTCGATGCGTGGATCGCGCGCCGTGACCTTCAGTTGGCGCGACTTGGATTCGATCTGGGCGCGGACCACTTTGACCAGGCCCTGCTCGAAGCCCGTCAAGTGCGTGCCGCCCTTGGGGGTAGCGATGATGTTGACGAAAGTCTCCTCGCGGGTGTCGTACCCGTTGCCCCAACGTAGCGCGATGTCGACGTCGCACACGCGCTCGACTTCGCGCGGGCGCAAGTGTCCGGAGTTCTTGTCAAGAACCTGAACCGTCTCGTCAAACGTGCCCTGGCCCCTCAGGTGCATGGTGCGGGAGACCGCCGGGTCGGTGGCCAGGTGGTCGACAAAGTCCACCACCCCGCCGTCGTACTTGAAGACCTCCTCCACCGGCGCGTCGGCGCGCTCGGGAAGTCCGCGCTCATCGCGAACGACCACCTCAAGGCCGGGCACGAGGAAGGCCTTTTCGCGGACGCGCTCGATGAGATGCTGGTAGCTGAATTGGGTGTCCTTGGGGAAAATCTCCGGGTCCGCCCAGTAGCGCACCCGCGTACCCGTGGTCTTCTTCGCGACCTTCCCGGTCACGCGTAGCTTGGAATGGGTGGTGAACGGGGTGAAAGGAGCGTCCGGGGCGGGTGCGGCGGCGTCGTCGAAAACGCCGGGCTCGCCGCGCTTGAAGGACATCTCCCACACCTTTCCCTCGCGCTTGACCGCCACGTCGAGGCGCTGGGAGAGGGCGTTGACCACCGAGGCGCCCACGCCGTGCAGGCCACCCGCCGACCCGTAGTTGGCCGAGTCAAACTTTCCACCCGCGTGCAGCTTCGTGTAGACCACCTCAACGCCGGAGGCGCCCGTGCCCGGAACCTCGTCGACCGGGATGCCACGCCCGTCGTCTTCCACCTCCACCGAACCATCCGGGTGGAGCGTGACTCGGATGGAGGTGGCATACCCCTCCGTCGCCTCGTCTATCGAGTTGTCGATGATCTCCCACAGGCAGTGCATGAGCCCGCGCGAATCCGTGGAGCCGATGTACATACCCGGGCGCTTACGCACAGCCTCAAGGCCCTCGAGAACGGACAGGTGGCGGGCGTTGTATTCCTGCTTTTTGGTACTTGACACGCTTGGCATGATAGCCGCTCGACTCCCGCCAGTGAGCGACGCTCGCGGGGAGGAACGCGCCACGCGGACCGGTTTGATGCCCGTCCGGGCAAAGAAAAAGGCCGGCTCACGCCGGCCTGTCGAAGCGGGTCTAGACCCGATCCGTTTCGTCGATGATATTGATGGCCACCTTCTCCAACGCTGGCATGTGCTTGCGCCAGTGGTGGGCACAGAACTGGAGTTGGCCTGACGACAATTCAACGCGCACATAGGCCTGCGCGTTGCAGGCGTCGCAACGGTCAGCAGCGGTAAGAACTGGAGTGTCAAGTATTGCATTCACACTACGATCAAAGCACGAGTGCCCGACTTTATTCCTCTTATCTCATCCCCGTTCGCCGGCGGCCTAATGCCCGTGTGGGAGAATGGGGCCATGACTTCCTTCGCCGTCGTCGACGTCGAGACCACCGGGCTCGACCGTAGTGCCGACCGCATCGTCGAGATCGCGGTTATCCTCCTCAATCACAACCTGGTGGAGGAAGGGCGCTGGCAGAGCCTCGTCAACCCTGGTCGCGCCAGCGCGGCGGTCGAGATCCACGGCTTGAGCGACGCCGTGCTCGCCGGCGCGCCGCGCTTCGCCGAAATCTCACAACACGTTGTCGACCTCCTGACCGGGCGCGTGCTCGTGGCCCACCACGCCGCTTTCGAACGAGCCTTCCTGACTCGAGAGCTCACGCGCGCCGGATATGCGGGCGGTCCCGACGAGGATGCGTGCGTGTGCACGATGGATCAGTCACGCATCTACCTGCCTCCAGGGCCGCACTCACTGCGCGGGGTCGCCGAACGGCTCGGCCTCTCCCCTGCCACACGCCATCGCGCCATGAGCGACGCCGAAACCTGCGCCCGCCTGCTCCGCTGCTACGTCGAACTCGAGGAGCGCGGCCAGCGGTACACCGACGCCGCCACCAATCGCGAGGCGCTACCTGTCTACCCCGCCCAATGGCGACGCGCCCGGGGCTGGGAGCCGCCGTACAGCAAGTACAGCAAGCGACCCGCTCCAGGCGCGTAACATCGCGTGGGGCGCCCGGCCCGCACTACTCCAGGTAGTCGCGCAGCACCTGCGAGCGCGAGGGATGGCGCAGCTTGGACATCGTCTTGGATTCGATCTGACGGATGCGTTCGCGCGTGACGCCGTAAACCTTGCCGATCTCGTCGAGGGTCTTCGGCTGGCCGTCGGTGAGGCCGAATCGCATCGAGACCACGCCGGCCTCGCGCTCCGAGAGCGTGTCGAGAACCTGGTGGAGCTGCTCCTGCAACAGGGTGAAGCCCACGGCGTCGGCCGGGACCACGGCCTCTGAATCCTCAATGAGGTCGCCGAACTCCGAGTCGCCGTCCTCGCCCAGCGGCGTGTGCAGCGAGATTGGCTCGCGACCGTACTTCTGCACCTCGATGACCTTCTCCTCGGTCATGTCGAGCTCGCGCGCGAGCTCCTCGGTTGTCGGCTCACGGCCAAGATCCTGAAGCATTTGACGCTGCACACGCGCAAGCTTGTTGATGACCTCGACCATGTGGACCGGGATGCGGATCGTGCGCGCCTGGTCAGCCATGGCGCGCGTGATCGCCTGACGAATCCACCACGTGGCGTAGGTGGAGAACTTAAATCCCTTGGCATAGTCGAACTTCTCCACCGCGCGCACCAGGCCAAGGTTGCCCTCCTGGATGAGGTCAAGGAAGAGCATACCGCGCCCGGTGTAACGCTTGGCCAGCGAGACGACGAGGCGGAGATTCGCCTCGAGGAGGTGGTTCTTGGCGTTGCGGCCGTCGCGGGCGATGATCTCCAGCTCCCGGCGGTACTTACGGTCCTCGATCTCGGTTGTGTCGAGGATGTGCTGGGCGAACAGGCCCGCCTCGATGCGCTGAGCGAGCTCGACCTCCTCCGCCGCGTTCAGCAGCGGCACCTTGCCGATCTGCTTGAGGTAGTCCTTGACAGGGTCGGCTGTCGCGCCCGCAACGAGCACGCGCTGGGCCGGCTCGTCCGTGTCATCCGAGTCCTTCACCACGAAGGCTCCCCTGGAGGATTTAGCCGCGTTGGCGGTGATGACGACGGACTGATCCGCGGAATCCTCCGCGTCCGACTCGTCCTCGTCCTCGTCATCCTCGGAGTCCTCGTCCGCGGAATCCTCCTCGTCATCGGCGTCGAGGTCATCATCGAGCTCGAGGTGATCGTCAAGCTGGTCGTCCAGATCCTCCTCGTCCATCTCCGGCTCGTCTGGGGTGGCCGGGCTCTTGTCGAGGTCGTCCTCCTCCTGGGGGACCGCGGGCGCGGCCGGGGCCTCGGCGGGCGTTGCCGCAAGGATGGCCTCGATCAGCTCCGCCTTGCGCATCTTCGACACGCGGGACAGGCCGAGTTCACTGGCCTTCGTGCGCAGCTCGCCCACCGTAAGCTCGTTCAAGGCGCCCTCGCCAGCACCCTTTTCCTCCGCGGCGGGCTGGGTCTTCTTGGCGGGCGCCGCCTTCGCAGCGGGCTCGGCCTCTTTCGAAGCCTTATCCTTAGCGGTAGCCGCGCCCACGGCGGATACGGCCTCGCTGATCGCCTCGATGAGTACTGCCTTGACCGCGCGTGAGTTCAGATGAAGTCCGAGTTCCTTTGCCAGCGTGCGTAGCTCGGCGACCTTCATCTCCGGCAACGCAGCGACATCGACCGAGACCTCTCCCGATGCAGAAGAGGGGGTAACAGCCTGAGACTTTGATGCGGCCACATGCAACCTTTCGTAGTACAACTCGCCCATTATAGCGCCAATAGTGATAAATCATTATTCCGCCACCAAGGACAACGCACAAAGAGCTTACATATTCCCCTCATGTGGCTGCTCTCGCACCACAAGCACCGAACACGGGCACTCAAGAAGAAGCTTTTGAATCTGTGAGCCGAGGATCAGCTTTCCGCCGGCGGGCTTGTGCGCAAGCGAGACGACGACGAGCGAGGAGCCGTCCTGCGCCAGATCCGAGATCTGCCTGGCCAGATCCTTTTCATCGACGCGCACCTCGATCCGAAAACCGATGTCGGCGCTATCCAGGCGATCGGTAAGCTCGTCGACCTCCGCGTCGATACTCTCCTGGTCAAAGTGACCAAGAGGACGATGAAGAAGAGCAATAAGCAGGCGGTCTTCGCGCCTACACAGGTCGATCGCGCTGGCGAGCGCATCGTCGTGCTCACCGCGGCTGACAGGAACAATTACCGGCATGGCGCACCTTCCTTGTCACATTTATTCGTAAATGTACACGTTTATTCGGCCGTATTCCAAGACGGTTCACACTCGCGGCTGGGCGGGGACGCGATGTCCTTGGGCGAGGGCAGGTTGACGTGCAAGGCGTGAAGAACGAGCTTCGCGAGCGGGTAGTGATGGTCGGAGTTCATTGCCTGAGCCGCGTTGCTCATCGCGCGCTCGGTATCTCCCTGCCACCAGGCGAGGTAGCCGGCGATCGCGGACGGCGCCGCGTCGTCGTCGTCGGAACGCTCGGCCAGATACTCGAACAGGGCCATCATCAACGCGATACGCTTCGGGGATGGTTCCCCGACGGCGGCGAGCTTCTTCGTTAGCTGCCGGGCCGAGATGCCGCCGATCTTGACGGTGCCCTCGTCCACGCCGAACAAGATGAGCTGGTCGCGAAGCAGGACGTCGCGGAGCGCGGCATTGAGTTGGCCGGCCTTCTCCTCGGTTCCGACGGCGCTGACGTAGTCGGCCCCGGCGGTCAGCTGATCGAGCACCTCCTGCCACAGGCGAACCCCGCGGCGCTTGTTCGCGCGCCAGGCCCGCGAGGCCATCACCGCCTCTCTGCGTTCGGACCAGGCGAGGCGCTCGCGGGAGCGCAGCGGCTGATTGCCCACAGGAGCAACCCCGTCGAAGACGGCCTGGGCGACGGCCGGGGCGGCCTGGAGCTCGCCGAAAGGCCTGACGAGGTCCGCGCCTGCCAGCTCTTCCCAGACGCCTGCGCGGGCGTCGATGCACGTCACCCACGACTCGTAGTCGGTCAAGCCCACGTTAACCATGCCCGTCCCGCCCGTGCGCATGGCGACGAAGTGCTGGCTGGCAAGACCGACGGTGTCGAGGATGTCGACCGACTCGCGGTCATCGAGCATGTCGCGTAGGTTCGCGCCGTACCAGCCGATGTAGAGGTCCTGCACGCAAAACGTGTCAATGAATTCGAGGGCGAGGTCGATCAGACCGGCCTGGACTGTGGGCGCGTCCACGCGAGCGACGGGTCCGCCTGGGATGCCGTGTGAGCCCTTGAGGGCGACCAGCACGATCGAGTCTTTCGGAGTGAAGCCGAAGAGGTAGGGGAACAGTGCCAGGATTTCATGAGGGTGGTTCAGTCGTATTGTGTCCATAGCGCAAGTATTGACGACTCGTCCCCCTCCACCGGCCGGGTATACCCACAAATGTGGATAGCCTACGCGCGATAGCAGGATGTGGTTAATTTTCGGCCGTGCCGTTAGGCTCAGGGCATGGAGAGTTATCGCTCGGCCGTCTCGGACAGCCTTATCCGCGCGCTTGATCAATCCGCGCCCTTCATCGACGACCCCGCCGCAACCGACTCCTGGCGGGAGTTCCTCGCCCCGGCACGCACGCTGGCCGCCTCCGGCAAGCGCACACGCGCCCTCCTGATCGCCGCCGGGCATGAGGCCTTCGGCGGTAGCGGCCACCCCGTCCACGCCGGAACCGCAGCCGAGCTCTACCAACTCTCTGCCCTCGTTCACGACGACGTTATCGACGAGTCCCATACTCGGCGCGGCAAGCCCGCCACCCATCGCGCCTTCGCCGCCACGCATCGCAACCTCGCCATGACGGGTGACGCGGACATCTTCGGGGTGAAGGCCGCCATCCTCCTCGGCGATTTTCTCCTCTCCCTCGCAGCCCTCGAGATCGACCGGGCCGAGGCCGCCTCCCCCGGAGCCCATGCACGCGCACGACAGCTCTTTCACGAGATGACCGCCGAGACCGCATACGGCCAGTACCTCGACCTGCGCGCCGAAACGAGCGCACTCACCGATGACCTCAACACCGCTTTGAACGACGCCCTGCTCGTCCTGCGCCACAAGTCCGCCCGCTACTCCGTCGAGCTTCCCCTCATGATCGGCGGCGCGCTCGCCGGCGCCTCCCCCGCGGGCATTGATGCCCTCTCGGCCGTGGGCCGCCCGCTTGGCATTGCCTTCCAGCTACGCGACGACGAGCTCGGCATCTTCGGTAGCCCCGAACAGACCGGCAAGCCGGCCGGCGGCGATATCCGCGAGGGCAAACACACTGTTCTGCTCGCCCTCGTACGGGAGATGGCCACCGCCGCCGACCGCGCCGTCATCGACGCCGCCCTCGGTTGCGACCTGAGCGAGGACGGCGTCGAGCAGGTACGTCAGATTGTGCGTTCATCGGGAGCCTTTGAGGCGCACGAGAAGATGATTCGGGACTATGAGGAGCGGGCCCTGGCAGCTGCCGCGCAGCTGCCCGAGGCACCGATGTTGCGCGCGGCGATGAGTAGCCTCGAGGAGCGGCGCTTCTAGGCGCGAAGTCCTCGACTCATCCCGCGGTTATCCGAGGCCGAGGATGACGCGGCGAACGGCCTTGTGGTGCCCGCGCCGTAGCGCCTCGATCGGCGTGGTGCCCAGCTCCGCCTCCGGGGCGTGGAGCCAGGCGAAGGCCTCCTCGTCGTCGTAACCACGGTCGGCGAGCATGGTGAGCGTGCCGTGCAGAGATGGCAGAGCCGTGTCGAGCCCATCTCGGGTCACGATTTGGTCAACGCTGATCGCGAGGGCGCGATTCGGTCCGCGGCGCACGGCAAGTAGCTTACGATCGTGCAGCATTGCGCGCACGTCCTGCTGGCGAATCCCCAGTTTATGGCCAATTTCGGGCACGGACAGATATTCAAGCTCATCAAACACGGGCACAATATAGCCCACTTTCTGAAATTTGGGTGGCAACACGCCGGCAAGTCGACTATTGTCTCAGATGAATCATCAGTAACAATTTCATCTCGTTACACAATCGTCGCATTTGTAACGAACGTATGGAGGTTCCATGTCCTCATGGATTCGGCGCTCCGGTGCCGCACTCGCAGCAACCACTGCAGCCACGTTCATCGCGCCAACCGCGCAGGCCGCCACTGCCCCGGCGCCGCAGAGCCCGGTCTTCAAGTCCCCGGTTGTCAAGCAGCCCGAGATGACCTACCAGGTCAAGCCCGGTGACACGCTCTACTCGATCGCCAAGCGCTCCGGCACCACGGTCAACGCCATCGCACAGGCCAACTCGTTGCGTTCGATCAACCTCATTTTCCCCGGCCAGCAGCTGAGGATTCCGAGCGCCGCCACCAGCGTCTCCGCGCCGACCTCCGCGCCAGCCTCCGCGCCGGCCGCAACCTCAACGATCTACGTGGTCAAGGCCGGCGATACGCTAGGCCAGATCGCCGCCGCCCACGGCACGACGGTCGCCAAGCTCGCCGCCGATAACTCCATCGCCAACCCCAACCTCATCCACGTCGGCCTACGCCTGACCATTTCTGCCGCAACGTCGACGACGCCACAAGCCTCCCCCGCCGCCGCGTCCACGACGCCGGCCCCGGCCTCAGCCCCGAAGGCCGAGACCACCCCCGCCACCACCTACGTGGTCCGCGCCGGCGATACACTCTCGGCAATTGCGGCCAAGCACGGCACGAGCGTCGCGGCCATCGCTGCCGCCAACGGCATCTCTAACCCGAACCGGATCGGCGTCGGCCAAAAGCTCCTCATCGGCGCCGCCTCCCCGGCAGCAGCCCCGCAGGCCGCACCTCAGCAGGTGACCGGTCAGTCGACGTCGTCGGCCAGGCCCCAGCTGGTGCAGAACAACTTCCCCGGCTACACCTACGCCGACTCTACGGTGAACGCGGCAAACGAGAACAAGTACGCCCTCATCAACCGCGACCAGCCCTCGCGCGCCGAGGTCCAGTCGATGATCGTCAGCGTCGCCCGGCAGCTAGGCGTGGATCCCAAGCTCGCCCTCGCGCACGCCTTCGTCGAGTCCGGCTTCGACGCCACGGCGGTATCCCCCGCCAATGCGGTCGGCACCATGCAGGTCATCCCGTCCTCGGGCCAGTGGGCCTCCCAGCTGGTGGGACGCAACCTCGACCTGCTCGACCCCTACGACAACGTCGTTGCGGGCGTGGCGATCATCCGCTCCTTGCAAAGCTCCGCCGCGAACCTCGACCAGGGCATCGCCGGCTACTACCAGGGCCTGGGCGGCGTACGCAAGTACGGCATGCGCCCCGACACTGTCGCGTACGTCGCGAAGGTCAAGGCCGCGATGGCCCGTTTCTAACATCGGCGAAAGACACGGCCGGTCACTCTTCTTCGGAGTGACCGGCTTTCGCTAAGGTAGGAAGCGTGAAACCTGATCCACTCCTCGGCGAGGTCATTGACGAGCGCTACGTTATCAGTGCGCGTATCGCGCGCGGCGGCATGGCGACCGTCTACCAGGCCTCGGACCGGCGCCTCGAGCGCAAGGTCGCGATCAAGGTCATCCACGCCCACCTGGCCGAGCAGCCCGACTTCGTGCACCGCTTCATCTCGGAGGCGCGAGCCGCCGCCGGACTGTCGAGCCAGTACATCGTTGCCGTACACGACCAGGGGGTCGCCTCCCTGCCCACCGGCGACCGCCCCTACCTCGTCATGGAGCTCATGTCCGGGCCGGACCTGCGCTCGGAGCTGAACACATACGGCTCCCTCCCGCTCGGCATCAGCCTCGAACTGACCCGCCAGGTTCTCGAAGGGCTCGCTGTCGCCCACGACGCCGGCATCATTCACCGCGACATCAAACCCGAAAACGTCTTGCTCACCGAGCCGCTCGTCACGACGTCGCTCGAACCCCGCTTCCAGGCCAAGCTCACCGACTTCGGCCTAGCCCGCGCCGCGAGCGACGCCACCTCAACCCACACGAACTCGATGCTTGGCACGGTCGGCTACGTGGCTCCCGAGTTCATCTCTGACGGCACCACGTCGAAGACGGCCGATATTTACTCGGTGGGCGTCATGCTCTATGAGCTGATCGCCGGCCAACTGCCCTTCCGCGGCGAGACCGCGATGAACGTGGCCTTCAAGCACGTCAACGAGACGATGCCGCGCCTGGCCGACCAGGCCGAGTGGATGCCCGCCGCCGTGGACTCCCTCATTGCGCTGTTCACCGCCAAGAGCCCATCCAAGCGCCCCATCAACGCCCGGGCCGCCCTCGATGCGCTGACCGACGTGATCGCATCCCTGCCCGAGGAGACGCTCATCCGGCGCATCCCCGTCTTCCCCACCGAGCCTGCGCGGATCCCCTCGGGCGGCACGTCAGTGATACCCGACGACGACGCCCCAGCTGCCCCGGCATCGCAATCCGAGGGGCGCTCGGTTGGCTCGACCGCCGCGGCGGGATCCGCGATGAACGCTCAGCCGGCCAGCATCCCGCCCGCCGTCTCGCGCACCGCGATCCTCGAGGAGGGTCGTCACCACACTCAGGTTAGTCCCGGCAAGCCGCGCCGCCGGCGCTGGCCCATCCTGCTCGTGGTCCTCATCGCACTCATCGGTGGCGCCGGCTACGGGCTGTGGTGGTACTACACCGAGGGCCCCGGCCTGCGTGTCAACGTCCCCAACGTCATCAATCTCACCCAGGCGGACGCCGAGACGGCCCTCACCGACGCCGGGCTCACTTACGAGGTGGCCAAGGATTATTCCGACGACATCGAAGAAGGATTCATTATCCGCGTCGACCCCGACGTCGGCGAGCCCATCCATCCCTCCAAGCTCGTGACCATGACGGTCTCCCTTGGCGTCGAACACGTCAACGTGCCCGACGTCGTGGGCAAGACGAAGGAGGAGGCGACAACGATCCTTAACGACGCACGCCTCACCTCCGAACCCACGCAAGCCTATTCGGAGACAGTCCCAGAAGGATCCATCATCTCCCAGACCCCGGAAGCGGGCCAGTCCGTGCCGCACTCGAGCCCGGTGAAGCTGACCGTCTCCCTCGGTCGCGAGCCTATCTCGGTGCCGGACCTGACCCGCGACACGCTCGACTCCGCCAACGCTCGCCTGAAAGAACTCGGGCTCGCCAGCTCCGTGACCGAGGAATACTCCGACACCGTGAAGGCCGGCGTCGTCATCAGCCAAGACCCCGCAGCCGGCGAGTCCCGCTATCGCGGCGACGCCATCGCGCTGACGGTATCCAAGGGGCCGGAACTGATCGAGGTACCCAACGTCTTCGGCAAACAGGAGGGCGAGGCGGCCAAGATCCTCGAGTCGGCCGGGTTCGTCGTCGCCTACGAGCGCTTCCTCGGCGGATACTTCGGGACCGTGCGAGCTCAGTCGCCCGGCGCCGGGGAGAAGGTCAAGCCCGGATCCGTCATCACGATCACGATCGTCTAGAAGGAGCCGGGCTAGCGCAAGGCCGGGTTAGCGAGGCCGAGTTAGAAGTCCTCACGTAGGATTTCGGAGACGAGGAAGGCCAGCTCGAGGGACTGCTGGTGGTTGAGCCGGGGATCGACCAGGGTTTCGTAGCGCTCGCCCAGCCTGTCCGCCACGACAGCCTCCGAGCCGCCGAGCACCTCGGTGACGTCGTCACCGGTCAGCTCGATGTGGAGGCCGCCCGGGATCGTACCCATCTCACGGTGAACCCGGAAGAAGCCGCGCACCTCGTCGAGCACGTCGTCAAGCCGGCGCGTCTTGAAGCCACCCACGGAGATGGTGTTGCCGTGCATCGGGTCGCACATCCAGGTCACGGGTCGACCGTCGGCGCGAACCGCCTCGATGATCTTTGGCAGGTGGCTTTCCACCTTGTCGGCGCCGAGGCGAGTGATGATCGTCAGGCGCCCTTCCTTGCCCTCCGGGTTGAGCTTGTCCACGAGGGCGCGCACCTCGTCCGTGGTGGCGTTCGGGCCGATCTTCACGCCGATCGGATTCTGCACGTGGGAGAGCATCTCCACGTGTGCGCCGTCGGCGTCGCGCGTGCGCTCCCCGATCCACAGGAAGTGCGCGCCGGTGTTGTAGGGCAACCCGGTGCGCGAGTCGATGCGGGTCATCGCGTCCTCGTAATCGAGCAGGAGCGCCTCGTGGGAGGAGTAGAAGTCGACCGTCTTCAGCGAATCGGTGAACGCGCCCGCGGCCCGCATGAACTGCATGGCGCGGTCGATCTCGCGCGCCATCGCCGTGTAGCGGTGGTAGGCCGGATTGGCGGAGAAGCCACGGTTCCATTCGTGGACCTTCGTCAAGTCCGCGAATCCGCCGCCCGTGAATGCGCGAATCAAGTTGAGGGTGGCCGCCGAATGCTGGTAGGCCTCCACCAGGCGATGCGGGTCCGGCGTGCGCGACTCGGGCGTGAAGGCGTGCCCGTTGACGGCGTCGCCCATGTAAGAGGGCAGCTCGAGGCCGTCGCGACTCTCCATGGGGTTCGAACGCGGTTTCGCGTATTGACCGGCTATCCGGCCGAGTTTGACCACCGGCACCGAGGCCGAGTACGTCAGCACCACCGCCATCTGCAAGATCGTGCGGATCTTGGCGCGGATGCGGTCCGCCGTGGCGTCCGCAAAGGACTCCGCACAGTCCCCGCCCTGGAGCACAAAGGTTTCACCGCGGGAGGCCCGCGCCATTTCCGCAGTGAGGGAATCTGCCTCACCCGCGAAGATCAGCGGGGGCAGGGATCGCAGATAGTCGACGGTCGTGCTCAGAAACGCGGCATCCGGGTAGGCCGGCTGGTGCTTGGCCGGGCGCTTCTTCCATGCCGACAGGATCTCGCGTGTCATCTCATCTGCGTCTTCAAACATAGAACGATTCTAGGCAAAATCCCGTGCGGGGCGAACTCGGTCCGGAGTCCGGCATGGCGAAGGCGGGCAGCTGCGTGCTCCCCGCCTTCCCCGTGCGTCGTTACTCAGCGCTAGGCTGTGGCTGCCACGGCTGGCCGATGGCCTCCATGAGCTCCGCGAACCAGGGCTGGGTCACGTCGAACGCCTTGTGGCCAGCGATGCGCTTGAAGTCGATAGTGCTCAGCACATCACCGTTCTCCTCGTCATGGCCGACGACGCCGGAGACGCCCTTGATCGCCGACTCGACGGCGAGGTCGCACATCTGGCCGATCAGCTTCAGGTCGCGTTCGTTCGACTTCGCCGAGCGGGAGAAGTAGCCCGACTTTTGAACCATGACCTTTTCCGCGCCGATGATCTTGGAAAACTTCTTCGCAAACCACTCGCCCGGGTTGATCGAATCGAGCTTGACGTGGCCAAACGGGTCCCGCTCAACCTCGCCGCCGTCTTCCAAGATCTCCTCGACGATTTCGTTCACGCCCGCGCCCTCCGAAAGGAAGATGTTGACATTGCCCTGCTCGTCCATGATCTTGCGCAGGCGCGAGCCTTCGGCATCAAGGTCGAAGGTGATCTCGGGCAGGTAGAGTGCGTGGATGTCCCAGCGCTCCTTCGACAGGCCAGCGGAGGGTACCCACTCCTGCTCCTCGATCCACTGGCGGTAGTAGCGGCTGGTCTCCGCCGCCAGGTAGCCGCAGCCGCGGCCCATGATCTCGTGGATGATGAGCATGCGCGGGTTGACGCGGTGTTCTCCGACAATGTTCTGGGCGAATAGCGCGCCCTGCTCGGCGGCCGAGTAGGCGCCGAGGGACTGACGGATGGGGACGATGTCGTTGTCGATCGTCTTGGGCAGGCCCACCACGGTCAGCTCGTAGTCGTGCTCGTGAAGGTAGGCGGCCAGGTCAGCGGCTGTGGTGTTCGTGTCGTCTCCACCGATGGTGTGGAGCACGTCCACCCCGTCCTTGCGCAGCTGCTCGGCGGCCACCTCGAGGGCGTTCTCGCCGGGCTTGATGAGGCCGCGATCGATCAGGTTCTGGGAATTGGTGAGCTTGACGCGGGAGTTTCCGATCGGCGAGCCGCCGAACTTGGTCAGGATGTGTGCCTTGGCGCGCGCTTCGTCGTCGAAGACCACGAAGTTGCCCGTCAGCAGGCCGTGATAGCCATGCTGGTACCCGATGATCTCGGCGTCCGGGAGCTCCTTAGTGTAGCGCTCGATGAGGTCACCCACGGCGGTGGAGAGGCAGGGGGCGTAGCCTCCTGCGGTCAGCAATGCGATGCGGCGAATAGTCATAGGTACCTTCCTTAAAGCGGGGAAATATCTGCCCAAACCAATCCTACCGTCAAACGTGGACGAGGTGCGCGCACTTAGGCCTAGCCCGATAGGCCAAAGTGCGATTTCCAAGGAGGCTGGCAACGGTTGAGATAGGTCTCCTCCGGCAGGATGCGGGCCTTTGCAATTATCCAATCCTGACCAGGCGGCATGCGTGACTCATCCTCATGCGCCCTCGTCACAACGCCCCTCCTACGTGTTGCATTCACCGCTTGGGACTACCGCATACCTCAGGTTGTAGAGTGAGCACATGCGTGAAGAGGATAACCACGACTGGGATGGCGAGTGGATCAGGCTCCAGCGGGAGATGGAGCAGGGCCCGCGGGAGGGGTTTCGCATGTGGACCCCGGCGGAGGAGGTTGACGAGGATCCTTTCGACCCCGCTGACCTGCCGGAGGCCGAGCCCGTCGCCCCCGCCTCCCAGCCGCAGCTGGCCAGGCTCCTCTTCCTCGTGACGGCGGCGGTGGCGGTTGTCTTGGTGCTCGGGCTCGCCAACGTCCTGTATTTCTCTCGCGACTGGTGGCTCATCTTCGGCACGATCGGGCTGGTGTCCGCGGCGGCGGGCGTCTACTTCAGCGCCCCGTGGTCGCATCGCCACGACGACGACGGCACGCGCGTTTAATTGTCGGAAGCCGATTCTACGATGGTTTCATGACTGATTCACGGCCCGGCCGCTCCCTTGACCTCACCCCCGCGCGCCCGCATCGCGAGGGGATGGCTCCGCCTACGCCCGTCCAGCTCGCCTTTGACGAACTGGGCCCCTCCCTCTTCGACGTGACCTTTGTGGTAGTGGATCTAGAGACGACGGGCGGCGGGCCCGGCCTCAATTCGATCACCGAGTTCGGTGCCGTCAAGGTGCGCGGCGGGGACGTCATCGGCGAGTTCTCCTCGCTGGTCAACCCCCACGTGCCCATCCCCGGGCACATCACGTGGCTGACGGGAATCACAAATTCGATGGTGGCTCTCGCCCCGGACCTCGCGCAGGTCATGGCGCAGTTCCTCGCCTTCGTGGGCCACGAACCGGCCGTCTTCGTGGCCCACAACGCGCGCTTTGACATCTCTCACCTCAAGGTCGCCTGCGGGGAGCTTGGCTACGACTTCCCCGCCCACCCGGTGATCGATACGGTCAAGCTCGCACGCAAGGTCTTCACCAAGGACGAGACCCCGAACTATAAGCTTTCCACACTGGCCCGCGTGTGTGGAGCCGAGGTTCAGCCCAGCCACAGGGCTCTCGACGACGCGCACGCCACCGTCGACTTGCTCCACGCCATCCTCTCCCGGCTAGGCGGAATCGGGGTCACCCACCTGGCCGACCTCCTGACGGCCACCGATCCTGTGCCTGCCAAGCGCCGCGCACGGGCCTATCTTGCCGACGGGCTACCCCGCGGGCCGGGCGTGTACCGATTCATCGGCCCGGGCGGCGAGGTTTTGTACGTCGGCACGTCGGTCAACGTCTACAAGCGGGTGCGCCAATACTTCACTGCCGCCGAACGGCGGGCAAGGATGGCGGAGATGGTCGACCTGGCGGTGGCGGTGGAGGCCACCGCCACCGCCACCCAGCTCGAGGCCAACGTCTTGGAAGTGCGCCTCATCGATGAACTGGATCCCCCGTATAACCGCCGCTCGCGGCGCACCGCGCAGCGCCCGTGGCTCGTCCTCACCAATGAGCCCTTTCCCCGTCTCAAGGTCACGCGCAAGGTTCGGCTTGCCCAGATGGGTGAGGCGTTGGGGCCGTTGACCAGTGGCAAGCAGGCGACCCGGGCCGTCGAGCTTTTGCAGGCAGCCACGGGCCTTCGCGCATGCACCGCGCGGCTTCCCGCTACGCCGGACGGCCGCTCCCCCTGCCACCTTTACGAGCTGGGCAAGTGCGACGCGCCATGCCTCACAGGCAGGCCACAGTCGGAGCAGGTCGCCGCGGTACAGGCCGCGCTCGCCGGCGACGTGGCGGGTGTGGCAAGCCACACTCTGGGCAGGATCAAGGCGTTGGCGGGTGAGGAACGCTATGAGCAGGCGGCCGGCGAGCGGGACCGTCTCTACGCGCTCGTCGCCGGCGCGAAGAACCTAGAAGAACTGCGAAGCCTCGTGGGCAACGCCCGAATCGTGGCCGCGCGCAGGTCTGGGCGCGGCTGGGACGTCGTCGTCATGGACTACGGTATGCTGCGCGCCAGCGCCACCACCCGCCCCGGCGAGGACCCGGAGGATCTGGGCGCCTGGCTGGACGCCGCGACCGAGCAGCTTCACGAGCCGGAGTTCGCCCTCCACGTCTCCCACGACGAGGTGCGGCTCCTGTCAGCTTGGCTCATGCACGAGGACGTCCGGCTCATCAAGGTATCCCGGCCCGATTTGCTTACCCGCTCCCTGGCGGGAGGGTGCGCAGTCCAGCTCCCCCAATTGCCTGATTCGCACCCGCAGGACTAATCCTGTTCCCGCGGCCGCTAAACTATGACTATCCGTCCAATGTAAAGGAGCCCCCATGATCACTGCCATTGTCATGATCGACGCCGAAGTTGATCAGATCCCCGAGGTTGCCGACGCCGTGGCTGGGGTGTCGTCAGTGCGCCAGGTCTACTCCGTCACGGGCGATGTGGACCTCATCGCGCTCGTCACCGTCCCCCAGCACGAGGATCTGGCGCAGGTCATTCCCGGCAAGATCGCGAAGGTCCCCGGCGTCAAGAACGTCAAAACCTACCTGGCCTTCCAGGAGTTCTCGAAAGCCGACCTCGAAGCCGCCTTCGACATCGGCCTCGACTAGCCGCCATGTGTGAGGGGGTGACGGGCGTTCGCCCGTCACCCCCTCACACATGGGTCTGAAGCCTCGAGGCGCGTTCAGCCCTTCGCACTTTCGGCGCGAGCAAGCTCAGCCCAGCGCGTGAGCAGGCCGGAGGCCTTCCCTGTATCCAGGGCGTCCTCAGCCAGCTCCAGGCCGGCACGCATGCGGGCCACGAAGTCACCGTCGTCGGGACGCACGCCCTCCAGCCGCCCGTCGGCGACGATCGCTCCGGCAGCGTTGAGGACCACGGCATCTCGCACCGCGCCCTTCTGACCGTCGAGTACCTTGCGCGCGGCGGCCGCGTTGTAGGCGGCGTCCTCGCCGCGCAGATCATCGACGGTGGCCTTCGGCAAACCAAGATCCGTCGTGGCGTCCAGGTCGCGGTAGGTCACCTCGCCGTCGCGAACCTCCCACACCTCGTTCGGCGCAGCGGTGGACAGCTCGTCGAGCCCATTCGTGCCGCGGAAGACGAGGGCGCGCGTGCCGCGGCGGGCGAGCACGCCCGCCACGAGCGGCGCCTGGCGGGCATTGGACACACCGATGGCTCCCACCTCGGGTCGGGCTGGATTCGTCAGCGGACCGAGAACGTTGAAGGCTGTGGGGATTCCGAGCTCGCGGCGCGCTGTGGCCGCGTACTTCATCGACGGGTGGAACTTGTTGGCAAAAAGGAAGGTGATACCGATTTCGCCGAAGATCCGCTCCACCGCATCGACGGGAAGGTCAAGGTTGACGCCGAGCGCCTCGAGGCAATCGGCCGCGCCCGACTTCGAGGACGATGCGCGGTTGCCATGCTTGACTACCTTCACGCCGGCTGCGGCGATCACGAGCGAAGCGGTGGTCGAAATGTTGACCGTGCGGAGCCTGTCGCCGCCAGTGCCAACGATGTCGAGCGAGTCCGAGGGAAGGTTGACGGGCGTGGCGTGCGCCTGCATGGAGTCGGCCAGGCCAAGGATCTCATCGATCGTCTCGCCCTTCGTTGCGAGCGCCGTCAGGAAGCCGGCCAGCGAGACCGGCGAGGTCTCCCCAGTCATCACCTGATCCATCGCCCACGCCGTCTCCTGAGCGGACAGGTCCTGGCGGCTGACAACCTTCGCAGTGATTTCCGGCCAGGTCAGCATCAGGCGCCAGTCTTCCCGAGAACGTCGGCTACGGCCTGCGACAGCGCGCGGGCGTCGACAGGGAGGGGCAGGATCGCGTTCGGCTTGGACACACGCGCGAGCCACTCATCCTGCGGGCGGCCAATCAACACGATGTAGGGCATGTCCTCCACCAGCTCGTCACGCACGAGCTTTCCGAGACCGATTCCGCCGAGCTTGGCGGCCTCGCCGTCAAGGATAAGCAGGTCGAAGTGGTTCTCCTCCACCTTCATGTATGCGCCTTGCCAGGTGGCTGCTTCAGTCCAGTTGATGGCAGGAAGCCCCTTGCCTACGCGCCGCCCCACGGCGTGCATGACGTCATTGCGGGTGTCGCGGTTATCTGAATACACGAGCACCTCGACCGAGGTCTTGCCATCGTCCTGTGTCATCTTTACCTCCACGTAAGTTGGCTCTCCGCCAATACTACCGATTCTGGCGGCATTGGTAGAACTCGGGCCCATAATTTTGAATCGGTCAGTTTCGCTGTCCGCGCATATACGGACTTTGTACCCACATTCGCCTCCGAAAGGAGGATACTGGGTGGCGACCGCAGCCGCGACCAGCCCGGCCAGCGGCGTCAACTTGGAGGAAACATGGTTTACACACTGCCCGAACTTGATTACGACTACGCAGCTCTCGAGCCGCACATCTCGGCCAAGATCATGGAGCTTCACCACAGCAAGCACCACAAGACCTATGTCGACGGCGCCAACAAGGCCCTCGAGAACCTGGCCGCAGCGCGCGAGGCGGGAGATTTTTCGAAGATTAACCAGTTCGAGAAGGACCTGGCTTTTAACCTCGGAGGCCACTCGAACCACTCCGTGTTCTGGAAGAACCTCTCCCCGAATGGTGGCGGCGAGCCCGAGGGCGAACTGGCCGAGGCGATCAAGGATGCCTTCGGCTCGTTCGATGGGTTCAAGAAGCAGTTCACCGCTGTCGCGACCGGCATCCAGGGCTCCGGCTGGGCCGTGCTGGCCTACGACACGATTGGCCAGCGCCTGACCACCTTCCAGCTCTTCGACCAGCAGGCCAACGTCCCGGTAGGCACCTACCCGATCCTCATGCTCGACATGTGGGAGCACGCCTTCTACCTCGATTACCTCAACGTCAAGGCCGACTACGTCAAGGCCGTGTGGAACATCTTCAACTGGGAGGACGTCGCAGCCCGCTTCGCCGACGCGAAGAACGCCTCCCTCATCGTCCGCTAAGTCGGCATCAAAAAGTGGGGCCCCGCGGGGCCCCACTTTTTTTGCTTCGCGTATTCGCTTAGTTAGGCTTCACCGTGGCGTTCGGCGATCCCTCGATCTGGCCGAGGATATCGATCACGACGGCGTAGGCCGGCGCCGTCACGCCCTCGCCACCCTCCGAGGCCGGAACCTCGACAAGCACGCGGGAGCCGACGGGGATCCCCGTGAGGGAATCGAAGAAGCTACCCGCGCCAAGCGTCTGCGACTGCGGCCCGTAGCTACCATAGGTGTTCTCGGAGGTGGAGTTATCCCAGAAGGACATGGCGTACTGATCGTAGATCGTGGTTCCCTTGCCACCGACGGGTGCTCCGCTTCCGCGGGCGATGACGGTGACGACAGGTTCGCCCGTGGGCTCCTTCGCGCCGTCCTTAACCGTGACGGTGACGGGTTCGCCAAGCGCGCCCTTAATCTCGATCGGAAGGTCCGCCAGGTCCGCCTGCATCGTGGCATTGGCGTCGCCCGCTTGGTCCACACCGTAGGCGTCGATCAGCTCGATGTAGAAGGCGATCGTGTCCGACTCCCCGATGCCCGCCGACTCGTTGCCGCCGTTCGGGCCGTAGCCGAGATCGGAGGGGACGGAGACTATCAGCTTCGATCCGGCCGTCTGCCCCGTCAGCCCCTGCGTCCAGCCCTTAATCACCATCGACAGCGAGAAGGCTGTCGGGGCGCCGCGGTTGAATGAGGAATCGAAGGGCCGCGATGAGCCCCACACCTGACCGACATAGTTGGCCACCACCGTGTCAGTGGCCGCGATCTGCCGACCCTCACCCTTCTCGAGGACCTCGACCTGCAGCCCTTCGGGAGCGTTCGAATCGGGGAAGGCAAGGATTGGGTTGTCCCCCGAGCTGTCAAGGGTCGGCATCTGCGTGCCGGGGGTTCCGCTGGCGCTGGTGGTCTCCTGCGACGACGCCGGCTGCTTCGGATCGTCCGAGCCACAGGCCGTGACGCCGAAAGCAAGCGCGAGAGCGATCACACTGGCAAGTACGCGCATTATTCTCCTCACACAATTGTTCCCCGCCACATGGCGGGGAACCGTGGACTCAGTGGAAAGACTCACCGCACGCGCAGGTGCCGTGCGCCTGAGGGTTGTCGATCGTGAAGCCCTGACGCTCGATCGAATCGGCAAAGTCGATCGTCGCACCGTCGAGGTAGGGGGCGGACTTGGAGTCCACGAGAACCTCGACGCCATCAAACTCGGCGATCGCGTCGTCGTCGAACAGGCGCTCGTCGAAGTAGAGCTGGTACATGAGGCCGGAGCAGCCGCCCGGCTGCACGGCGATACGCAGGCGAAGGTCATCACGGCCCTCCTGCTCAAGCAAGGACTTGACCTTGGCGGCGGCCACCTCGGTGAGGGTGACCCCGTGAGTTGCGACGGTTTCGCTCATGAATACCTCCATAAAATAGCGTTCTGGAAACACATTACCTTTTCGCACGTGCAGTCTCTATGTTGGCCACGCCCCATTCAGCTCAGCGTGATCGACCAGGCACAATCAGTCCCATCCCCAGGTTGCGGCAATGGCGTGCATGGAACGAGTGACGAGTTCGGGCAGGCGGGAGAGGTCGGCGAGGGTATCGGCGTCGTCGAAGAAGGCCCGCTCCGGACGCAACTCATAGGCGCCGTGCAGGCCCAAACGTGGCAGTTCTCCCCTGCGCATGCCGGCCGCGTCGGTGAGGATCACCACGGGCACGCCGTGCTCCTCGCCGGCGCGAGCGGCGGCATGGAGCCCGCTGGGCAGGTCTACGCCGATGGAGCCGAGCACGTAGACGATGAGGTCGGTGTGCGGGATACGCCCGGCCACGAGCGCGTCGCCGATCGGTAGCATGGACGCGCCAAGGAGCGAAAGCACCAGGCCCAGCCCCC
Organism: Trueperella sp.; assembly: GCA_022783305.1. Classification (GTDB taxonomy): domain Bacteria; phylum Actinomycetota; class Actinomycetes; order Actinomycetales; family Actinomycetaceae; genus Trueperella; species Trueperella abortisuis. Next base: position 37,708 of record JALEWQ010000003.1, read on the forward strand.
CGCCCGGCCCGGCGAATCCGGCCCGCGCGTCGACGTCGGCGCCAAGAAGTGAGCGTCGGGTGGAGGCCCGCGCCGCCCGCTCCAGATCGTGGACCCATGCGCCGACCTCGCGCTCGAACTCCTGGGCGCGGTAGCCGTCGTAGCCGCGCGACGCCCACGCCCGCGCCATCCCGTTGACCCCGCGTAGCGGCAGGTCGGCGGGGTAGGTCACGGTCAGGGCCACGTCCCGCAGCGCCGCGCGCGCCGCCTCGAGCGAATGACTGAGCTCGACGGGCGCCGCCGACCCGCCGGCCAGCTCCCCCAGCATGCCCCGCCCAAGATCCGTGGGACTCATAAGCTGGGGCAGGTGCAGGTGGATTCGCCGCGCCCCGGCATCGCGCAACGCCCGGAGGTCCTTCCCGAGGAAGGCCGTCGAGCCCTCCGGATGGCCGTTCCAGGAAAACGATTCGGCCAAGTCGACGAGCGCGCCGCCTTCCCAGACCCAGTGAATGCGACGCTGTGCACCCACGCCTACATCCACCGCACGCGAGTCGGGGTGCAAAGAGCGCACGACGTCGTCGAGTCCCGTGCCCGCGTGGGCAACGACGGTGCCCTCGGAGGTGGGGATGGCAAGGACGTCGTCGTGCGGGCGGGCCGCGCGCCACGCCTCCCCGGCTCGCTCGAGCACCGCCTGGGGTCCCATCCCCGGAAGGGCGGAGCACACGAGGGTGACGTGCATTTACTCGCCGAGCCGGGTCAGTAGCAGCGCCTCAGCGGCAATCGCGTTGCGCCAGTCACCGATGTGGAGCGATTCGTTGGCCGAATGGGCGCGCGTGTCCGGATCCTCGATCCCGGTGACAAGGATCTGGGCGCTGGGGAACTCGCGGGCGAGGTCAGCGATGAACGGGATTGACCCGCCAACGCCGATGTTGACCGGCTTCGTGCCCCAGGCCTCCGCCAGCGCCCACTCCATGAGCCGCGAGGTCTCGGTGGCCTCGGACGCCGAGAAGGCCGGGCCGCGCTCGTTGACAACGCACTCGACGCGCGCGCCGAAGGGGGCGTGTGACTCGAGGTGAGCGACGAGCTTGTCCGCCGCCTCGCCCGAATCCTGCCCGGGGCTCACGCGCATGGAAAGCACGAAAGTGGTGGACGGGGAGATGGTGTTTGAGGTGAGCTTGACGGGGGTGGCGTCCATGGCCGTGACCGAGACGGCCGGCTTGGTCCACAGCCGCGACGTGATGGATCCCGACCCGGCCAGGCGCACGCCCTCCAGCACGCCCACGTCCGCGCGGAACTCCTCCTCGGGGTAGTCCACGGCGGTGTCGTCGGCGGCGAGCAAGCCCTCCACCGCGACATTGCCCTCGTCGTCGTGAAGCGTGGCGATGAGGCGAGCGGCGAGCGTGACCGAATCGAGGACCGGGCCACCATACATGCCCGAGTGCACCGCGTGGTCGAGCGCGGTGACAGTGACGGCGACCTGGGTGACGCCGCGCAGAGATGTAGTCAGCGACGGCGTACCTACCTTCCAGTTGTTCGAGTCGGCCACGACGATAACGTCGGCGTTGAGCTCGTCCTTGTATTCGTGCAGGAAATCGACGAACGTGGGCGAGCCCACCTCTTCCTCACCCTCGATAAAGAGGGTGATGCCAACCCCGGGGCGTGCCGCAGCGATCGCGGCAAGGTGGGCAACGACGCCCGCCTTGTCGTCAGCCGTACCGCGGCCGAAGAGGCGCCCGTCGCGTTCAGTGGCGATGAACGGCTCGGTCTCCCACAGCGAGAGGTCGCCCACCGGCTGAACGTCATGGTGGGCGTAGAGGACGACGGTGGGCTTGCCTGGCTCGGGCGCGCGCGTGGCGAGAACCGCCGGGCGGCCCTTCTTTCCGGAGGCCGCCTCGACCTGGATGACGCGGGCGTCGAGGCCGAGGGCGCGCGCCTTATCGGCGATCCACGCGGCGGACTGATCGAGGGTGGATTGGTCGAAGGAATCGGCGGAGATCGAGGGGATGGCCACCAGCTCGGTGAGCGCCGCCAGGGAATCGTTCAACGAATGATCAACGGAAGAAAGCACGTCTTGATACATGGCCTCCACTCTAGCGCAGACCGTGGCGGGTGTAACCGCCGCGGGTTCCTGAAATGTCGGAGGGTGCCGTTAGACTGAGCACTAACAGCTCGAGATAAGGATGGCCGTGTTCGGATCAAAGAAGACGTCGGATTTGGAAGACTCCTCGCTCGCTGCGCCCGTGGAGACGCGGCGCAAGGGGTATACCGCCGCCAAAGGCGCGCCCACGCCGCGGCGAAAGGACGTCGAGGCGCGCAACCGCCGCCCCCTCGTCGCGGACACCAAGTCCCTATCGAAGGCCGAAAAGCGCCAGCGCAAGGCTGAGGAGCGCGCCCGCTCCAACGAACTGTACGAAAAGCAGCAGCGGGCAATGCGCACGGGAGACGAGCGCAACATGCCAGCCCAGCACCGCGGGCCCATCCGGGCTTTCGGGCGCAACTACGTCGACGCCGCCGCGCCCATCTCGGCCTTTTTCATGCCGGTGGCCCTCCTCCTGCTGCCAATCATGCTCTTCCAGGGCAGGTTCCCGCAGATCGTGGTCCCCATGGTGTGGGGCATGTACGCCGTCTTCCTCATCATGACCGCCCACGCCATCTTGGTGAGCCGCCGCGCGAAGAAGCTTGCCATGCACAAGTTCGGCGAGGTCCCCTCGGGCTTCTTCTTCCAGATGCTCGGCCGATGCTTCTACCTGCGCCGCTGGCGCCTGCCCTCCCCCCAGGTGGCTCGGGGCGAATTCCCCGCGGGCGGCACGCGCGAGGATCTGAAGGAAGCCCGCGCGGCAAAGAAGGCCAAGTAGGTTTCAGCTCACCGGTTGGCGGAGGCTACTTGTCGAGCTGGCGCGCGGCCATCGCCGCGGGCCGCGACCACATGAGCCAGGCGAAGGCAGCTACCGCGCCCAGCGTGGGCAGGTAATAGTAGGTTCGTCCCGCCTCAAACCACGGGTTGGTGTAATGGAAGTCGACGATCAGCCCGGCGAACGGGCCGAGGATATTGATCCCCCACGCCACGAAGGCAAGGTAACGCATGCGCCGGCCGTTGTGCTTGATACCCGCGAACCCTAAAACCCAGCACAGCGCCGCGAAGATCGAGCTCGCCGCGAGACCAAAATGCCCGCTCCCCACCGAGTTCGTAGCCGCAACCACGGCCCGCCACAGGAAAACTGCCGCACCCACCCCAAGGGCGTAAATTAGCACGGACGGCCATCCATGTGCGCGGGTGCGGGTGTCTGTCAGTTCTTGGCTCACGGCCTCTCCTCAACTAGGTTCGACTCATATTACCGCGCCGTCACCCAACCTTAGGGATACTGGGGAAGCAATGAGTGCCCGCACGGACCTATACTGGGGCAATGACCAATATTATTTGCCATGAGTTCACCCAGGACCTCGCCCGCAACCTCGCGCTCTTCGCGTCCAAGGATGGTGAGAGCTACACCCTCGACACGCTGATCGAGGACGCCGCGTTCAAAGACGGCGTCCTGGCGGCACTAACCACGCTACAGCCCGGTGCCGGCGTCACCCGCCTGGTAAGCCCGACCGACTCGAGCAGGCTGGTGTTCGTCGTCGTCGACGCCGCCACCACCCGCGACGCCTTCGGCGAACTGGCCCGAGCGGCCGCCGGGGTCGACGAACTCTACCTTGCCTCCCCCGTCACCGAGGTGGCCGAGGCCGTGGAGGGCGCCCTGCTTGGCGCCTACGTCTTCGACGAATACAAGGAGCCGAAGAAGGCGCCCCTCGGCGCGCTCGTGCTCCCCGTTTCCGACGACGACGCGGTGGTGCGCGGCGAGATCCTCGCCGAGGCCGCCAACCGGGTCCGTGACCTTGTCAACCTTGCCCCCAACGATCTCTACCCCGAAGTCCTCGCGCAGATCGCCGAGGAAGAGGCCACGGCGGCAGGCTGCTCGGTGACCGTCTATCGCGGCAAGGAGCTGGAGGAGATCAACGCCGCGGGCATCATCCACGTCGGTCGCGGCTCGAAGCGCCACCCTCGCCTGGTGCGCATCGAGTGGGCACCCGAGGGCGCCGCGGAAGGAACGGTCGCGCTCGTCGGTAAGGGCATCACATTCGACACCGGCGGCTATTCCCTCAAGCAGCACTCCTCGATGACCGAGATGAAGACGGACATGGGCGGGGCCGCCACAGTTCTGCAGGTGCTGGTGGCTGCGGCACGCCTGGGCGTCAAGCGCCACGTCGTGGGCTGGATGTGCATCGCGGAGAACATGGTCTCCGGCATCGCCGGCCACCCCGACGACGTCATCACCTACCGCAACGGCACCTCGGTGGAGATCAACAACACCGACGCCGAGGGTCGCCTCGTTCTGGCAGACGGTCTGCTCATGGCGAGCGCCGAGGGGAGCGAGACCATCATCGACATCGCCACCCTCACCGGCGCGCAGATGGTCGCTCTCGGCGAGCGCACCACCGGCATCATGGGTAGCGACTACGCCAAGACGCTGACCGAGCTTGCCGGCGAGGTGGGCGAGGATGCCTGGCACATGCCGTTGCCGAAGCACCTGCGCGAGAGTCTCGACTCCGACGTGGCGGATATGAAGAACTCCGGCACCCGCTACGGCGGCATGCTCGTGGCCGGACTCTTCCTCAAGGAGTTTGTGGACGCGCCGAACTGGGCCCACGTCGACATCGCCGGCCCGTCCTTTAATCGCGGCAAGCCCTACGGGGTTATGCCTAAGGGCGCCACCGGTGTCATGTTGCGCACTCTTCTGGCAGCCGTGGAGAACTAGCGGCCGCGGTGCCTGGCCGACCACTCGCGCATCTGACGCGGGTAGCCGGTGCGGGCAACCTCATACAGCTCAATCCCCAGATCGCGGGCGACGTCAGCGGCGTCTGCGATGCTGGGGATTTTGCGTCGCGTCCATTCCCCGTCACCAGCCACGAGCACGATCGAACTCGGGTCGCGGCCCGTTGCCGCTTCAAAGTATGCCGCGACGCCGGCTCGGGTCGCCACGAACTGCGTCAGGTGCTCAACCGTTTCCTTTTTTGCGCGCCGTTGCGAGCGCGGCCCCTTCTTTGAGAACAACACCGCTTCAGCATATCTCAGGCCGGCCTGGCGCTATCGGCGCAATTCTGCCTGCGGAGCAAGAAATGTTGGCGCCAAAGTGGAATAATTATAGGGAACGGGTCTGGACCAACCGGGCCGCTGCGATCTCGAGGGAGAGGTAAGTGACTGAAAAGGAATACGATGTAGTGATTCTTGGTGCGGGTTCGGGAGGCTACGCTTGTGCCCTTCGATCCGCCCAGCTCGGTATGAAGGTGGCCCTCATTGAGGGCGACAAGGTCGGTGGAACCTGCCTTCATCGCGGGTGTATCCCCACCAAGGCCCTTCTACACGCTGCCGAAGTTGCCGATGAAATGCGCGAAGGCCCGTCCATTGGTGTCAAGGGCACCTTCGAGGGCATCGACATGGGGGCGCTCAACACCTACAAGAACGGCGTCGTTGAGAAGATGTTCAAGGGTCTGACCGGCCTGGTCAACGCTGCGGGCATCGACACGATCTCCGGCTGGGGTCGTTTGGTGGCTCAGGACACGGTGGAAGTCGGCGGCGAGCGCATCAAGGGCAAGAACATTGTCCTCGCCACGGGCTCGTACTCGAAGACGATCGGCCAGACCATCACCGACCGCGTCATCACCTCGGATAAGGCACTGACGATGGACGTCGTGCCGTCGTCGGTGATCGTGCTCGGTGGAGGTGTCATCGGTTGTGAGTTCGCCTCGGTGTGGAACTCCTACGGCGCCGACGTCACCATCATCGAGGGCCTCGACCACCTGGTCCCGAATGAGGACGAGGACGTGTCGAAGATGCTCGAGCGCTCCTTCCGCAAGCGCAAGATCACCTTCAAGACCAAGACGATGTTCGACCGGGTCGAGGAGGATGCCAACGGCGTCCACGTCTTCACCCAGGACGGCAAGCAGTACGACGCCGAATACCTGCTCATCGCGATTGGCCGCGGCCCGTCCACGGCCAACCTCGGTTACGAGGAGCAGGGCATCACGCTGGATCGGGGCTTCGTCATCACCAACGAGCGCCTGCACACCGGCGTGGGCAACATCTACGCCGTGGGCGACATCGTACCCGGCGTCCAGCTCGCCCACCGTGGATTCCTCCAGGGCCTGTTCGTCGCGGACGAGATCGCGGGCAACAACCCTGCCCCCGTCAACGAAGACAACATCCCGAAGGTCACCTTCTCCAACCCGGAGATCGCATCCGTGGGCCTGTCTCAGAAGAAGGCCGAGGAGAAGTTCGGCAAGGACAACGTCGAAACCTCCACCTTCAACCTCGCCGGTAACGGCAAGTCTCAGATGCTTGGCACCACCGGTTTCGTTAAGCTGGTCCGTGAGAAGGACGGCCCGATCGTGGGCTTCCATTCCATCGGCGCTCGCATGGGCGAGCAGGTTGGCGAAGGCATGCTGATGGTCGCTTGGGAATCCTACCCGGAGGACTTCGACGGCCTCATCCACGCCCACCCCACCCAGAACGAGTCGGTTGGCGAGGCCGTCCTCGCGCTCGCCGGCAAGCCGCTTCACACCCACAACTGACCTAGGAGAGACACATGTCTGAACCCATTAAGATGCCCGCTCTGGGCGAATCCATCGATGAGGGAACGGTCACGACGTGGCTGAAGAACGTCGGCGACACCGTCGAAGCCGATGAACCCATCGTCGAGGTCTCCACCGACAAGGTCGACACCGAGGTCCCGGCCCCAGCTGCCGGCGTCTTGGAGTCGATTGAGGTCGGCGAAGACGAGACTGTCTCGGTTGGCACCGTCCTCGGCTACATCGGGGACGGCTCCGGCGCCGGCGCTCCCGCGCAGTCCGCCCCGGCTGAGGCTCCCGCACCGGCCGCTCCGGCTCCTGCTGAGGCTCCCGCGCCTGCGGCTCCTGCGGCCCCGGCCGCCTCCGGCCCGGGCGTCGAAGTCACGATGCCCGCTCTCGGCGAATCGGTCGATGAGGGAACCGTGACCACTTGGCTCAAGCAGGTCGGCGACGAGGTCGAGGAGGACGAGCCGATCGTTGAGGTCTCCACCGACAAGGTCGACACCGAGGTCCCGGCTCCGGCAGCGGGCATCCTCACCGAGATCAAGGTCGGCGAAGACGAGACGGTCTCGGTTGGCACCGTGCTCGCCATCATCGGCGGCGAAGCCCCGGCAGCCCCCGCTCCGGCCGCCCCGAAGGAAGAGCCCAAGGCCGAGCCCGCGCCGGCTCCTGCTCCGGCTCCTGCCGCTCCGGCTCCTGCCGCACCGGCGCCTGCTCCGGCTCCTGCCGCTCCGGCTCCTGCTCCGGCTCCTGCCGCTCCGGCTCCTGCCGCTCCGGCTCCTGCCGCACCGGCGCCTGCTCCGGCTCCTGCCGCTGCGGTGCCCGCGGCTCCGGCCGATGGAAAGTCGGCCTACGTGACCCCGATCGTGCGTAAGCTCGCCAAGGACCTTGGCGTCGATCTGGAGGCCATCTCCGGCACGGGCGTTGGCGGACGCATCCGCCGCCAGGACGTCGAGGCCGCTGCCGAGGCCGCCAAGGCGGCAGCCGCCGCCCCGGCTCCGGCGCCCGCCGCCGCTCCTGCCCCGGCCGCCCCCGCGAACGGCGTCAAGACGCAGATCGCTCAGAAGGCGAAGGAAGCCTCGTCCTTGCGCGGCACCCGCCAGAAGATGACGGGCGTGCGCAAGGCAATCGCCAAGCACATGATCGACTCGCTGGCCACCTCGGCTCAGCTGACCACGGTTATGGAGGTCGACGTCACCCGCATCGTCAAGCTGCGCGCCCAGGCGAAGGCCACCTTCCAGGCTCGCGAAGGCGTCAACCTCACCTACCTGCCGTTCTTTGTGCAGGCGGCCACGGAGGCGCTGAAGGCCCACCCGATCATCAACTCCTCGGTGGAAGGCAATGAGATCGTCTACCACGACGTGGAGCACGTGGGCATCGCGGTTGACACCGAGCGCGGCCTGTTCGTGCCCGTGATCAAGAACGCTGGCGACCTCAACATCGCCGGCATTGCCAAGCAGATCGCCGACCTGGCCGCTCGCACCCGCGACGGCAAGATCAAGGCCGACGAACTGTCCGGCTCGACCTTCACGATCACGAACACCGGCTCTGCAGGTGCCGCGTTCGACACGCCGATCATCAATCAGCCCAACGTGGCCATCATGGGCACGGGCGCGATCTTCAAGGCGCCGGGCGTGGTCAAGGATCAGGACGGCAACGAGGTCATCGCCATCCGTTCCAAGTGCTTCCTGTCCATCTCCTACGATCACCGCATCATTGACGGCGCCGCCGCCTCGCGCTTCCTGCGCGACGTGAAGTTCCGTCTCGAGGAGGGTGACTTCTCCGAGGTCCTCTAAAGGACACCGCCAAGGGGCCTGGCATTTGCCGGGCCCCTTGCTTTACCACCCCGCTAGCCCGGCGTCGTCAGCCCTCCCCAAACACGTCGTGGCCGGACAAGGTCACCGCCGGACAGGATCACCGCCGGGTGGGCGTGCTTAGCCCGTGACCGCGTTCTGCCCCAGGCATGGGCGGACGCGGAAGATCTTCTCACCTTGGATCGTCCAGCGCCTGCATATCCGGGGGCTCTCGTTGGCTGAGTCCGATCCTTGAATGTGTGCGCCGCTCTGGTAGGAGACCACCTCGAGTATCGGCCCGGAAGATTCGCTCACGTTTGCCGAGATCACCTCCGTGACGACGGCCTCCACCCGCACGTCGTTGCCCTCCATCCATGCCCTAAGCTCTTCGTCCTCGGCCCGCGCCGGCGAGCCTTCAACCGTGAGTGCCCACAGTGCCTCCCAGTCCTGATCGACGATCGCGGCGTTGCGGGCGTCGACCATGGACTGGGCGAAGGCCTTCCAGTCGGTCCGATCGGGTGCCATTCCGACGCTGAATCCGGCCACGACGGCGAGCACGATCACCCACACACCCCACCACGGTACGTCCCTCATGGTTTAAGGACATCACACGTGGGGCGCACCATGATGGCCTTTTCCACAGGGGCGGAAGGAGAACCATTGCACGGGCGCGTCTACAATATCTTGGTGAGTACGAAATCATTTGGCGGTTACAGAGATCTTCCCGGGCTCGTGGGATACACCCACATGGTGGTGTCATTCTTCGGGCGCCTGCCCACATCCATGATCATCATCGGCGTGCTGACGCTCATCGTCGCCGAAACCGGCTCAGTCGAGACCGCCGCCTACTGTTCCGCCTGCCTCGCGATCGCGAACGGGTTCGGCAACATCATCATCGGCCGCCTGACGGACCGCTTCGGGCAGCGCGCACCGCTTCTCGTCTTCGCGCCGCTCAATATCCTCGCCCTCTTGCTACTGGTCTGGTTCGCACCACGCGAGCCTTCCACGGTTGCCCTCATGGCGATGTCCGCCTTCATCGGGGTCACCACGTCCCCCATCGGGCCGCTCTCGCGCGTGCGCTGGTACCCGATCGCTAGCCGGGCTCAGCTTCCTGCCGCGATGTCGTGGGAGACCGTTAACGACGAGCTCATCTTCGTCCTCGGCCCCGCCGCCGTGGGCATCCTCGCGGCGGCCGTCTCCCCCAGTCTCCCGCTCCTCGTCGCCGCCGGCATGGTCCTCACCTGCGTCTTCCCATTCGCGCTGTCTCGCCATGCCCGCGGGCCGGCGATTCTCGACGACGACGAACCGCGCCCGTCGTTCTTCAGCGTTGTGGTCCGGGTGCGCACGCCACTTGCCGCCATGTTCTTCATGGGAATGTTCTTCGGCGCGATGCAGACCACCGTCACGGCGTTCGCGGAGAGCCACGACCTGGCGGGCCTTGGTGGCCTCATCTATGCGGCCTTGGGGCTTTCGGCGGCGCTGACCGCCCTGATGGCTGTCGCTCTTCCCGAACGTCTCGGTTACAACCGGCGCATTCTCCTCGGAGGCTGCGGCCTCATCGTCGGGGCGGCTACCTGCGCGATCGCCGCCAACGGCCCCATCCTCGCTCTCCTCTTGCTCGTGGCCGGAATCTTCATTGGCCCGCTCGGCGTCTCCATTTTCACCCTCGCCGGCAGGTGGGCTCCGCGCGGCGGTGACGGCGTGGCCAACACCGCCATCGTCTCCGCCAACGTGCTCGGCGTCGCCAGCGCCTCTGCGATCGTCGGGCAGTTCGTTGATACCCACGTCCTCTACGGGTTCCTGGCTGGAGCGCTTTGCGCGGCAGCCATAACCCTCGTCGCCTCAACCCTTGGTCGCCGGGACGAGGCGAAACTGGGCTAGCCATCTTTGAGCACGGCCGTGCAATCTACTAGACTCGTGATAAAGCCGAGCAAGGAAGTGCGATGAGCAAAAAGAACAAGCCGAAGAAGAAGCGCTGGTGGAGTTACCTCGCCGATGCCTACCGGGTCTCGAAGAAGACCTATCCGTGGACAGCGTGGGCGCTACTGGCCGGGTTCGCTATCGGTCTCGTTCTCGGCCTCCTCGGGGCCATCGGCACGAAGCTGTGGTGGGTGTGGATTCCGCTTGCGATCTTCATGGGTGTCGTGTTCGCGCTTCTCGTCCTCACCCAGCTGGTGCGCCGCGCCTCCTACGCGCAGATCGACGGGATGCCTGGTGCCTCCGCGGCGGTGCTGGGCCAGATCAAGCGCGGCTGGGTCATCGAACAGGAGCCCGTCCGTTTTAATGCCCGCACCCAGGACATGCTTTTCCGAGCCATCGGCCGCCCCGGCATTGTCCTGATTTCGGAAGGCCCCGCGGATCGCGTCGACCGGCTTATTCAAGATGAGAGGAAGGCGATCAAGCGGGTCGCCCCGTCCGTCCCTGTCGACGTCATTAAGGTCGGCAACGGTGAAGGCCAGGTGCCGATTTCGAAGCTGGAGCGCCGCTTGAAGAAGTTGCCAAAGAGGATTTCCCACCAGGAGGTCGCGGCGGTGACCGCCCGCATGAAGGCGATCCAGACGAACGCGCTTCCCATCCCGAAGGGAATTGACCCGTTCAACGCACGGCCCGATCGGCGGGCGATGCGCGGACGCTAAAGACGCGAAGGGGCGTGGCCATATCGTGGCCCCGCCCCATTTCTCTTGCCCACCCGCCGTACAATACTTGCCAGACGAAGTTCAGCCGTTAGGAGTATCCCCGTGTTTTCAAGCGTCGATGAGGCCAAGGCCTACCTTGCCGAGGAGGATGTCGAGTTCGTCGACATCCGTTTCTGCGACCTGCCCGGTGTCATGCAGCACTTTGCCATCCCGATCAGTGCGTTTGACGAGGACACGCTCCACGAGGGGCTCATGTTTGATGGCTCTTCGATTCGCGGTTTCACCAAGATTCACGAGTCGGATATGAGGCTCATGCCGGATCTCGGTACTGCCTACATCGACCCGTTCCGTGCCCGGAAAACCCTGGTGATGAACTTCTTCGTCGTTGACCCGTTCACGGGTGAGCCGTACTCGCGTGACCCGCGCGCGATCGCCCGGCGCGCTGAAGACTACCTGCGTGCCAGCGGGATCGCGGACACGGTTTACTTCGGCGCCGAGCCCGAGTTTTACATCTTCGACGACGTGCGTTTCGACGATTCGCCCAACAAGGCGGGCTACCGCCTAGACGCCCGTGAAGCATGGTGGAACACGGGCCGCGATGAGGAGCCAAATCTCGGTTACAAGACCAGGATCAAGGGCGGCTACTTCCCCGTCTCCCCCAATGACCAGCTCGCCGACCTGCGCGATGAGATGAGTCGCCTGTGCCAGCAAGTCGGCCTCAATATCGAACGCGAACACCACGAGGTGGGCGCCGGCCAGCAGGAGATCAACTACACGTTTAGCACGCTCCTGGCTGCTGCGGACGACCTCATGAAGTTCAAGTACGTCATCAAGAACGCGGCGTTTGCCGCGGGCAAGACGGCAACCTTCATGCCCAAACCGATCTTCGGCGACGCAGGCTCGGGCATGCACTGCCACCAGTCTCTGTGGAAGGACGGCGTCCCCCTCTTCCACGACGAGCGCGGCTACGGCGGCCTGTCGGACGTGGCACGTTGGTACATCGGGGGTCTGCTCGAGCACGCGCCGTCGTTGCTGGCCTTCACGAACCCCTCGATCAATTCTTTCCATCGGCTTGTGCCCGGCTTCGAAGCGCCAGTCAACCTCGTGTATTCTGCGCGTAATCGCTCGGCGTGTACGCGAATCCCGGTCACCGGTTCCTCGGCCAAGTCCAAGCGCATCGAGTACCGCACGCCGGACGGTTCCTCGAACCCGTACCTGGCCTTCTCGGCCCAGCTCATGGCGGGCCTCGACGGGATTCGCAACCGGATCGAACCCCCGGCACCCATCGACAAGGACCTCTACGAGCTGCCTCCCGAGGAACACGCCGAGATCGAGCAGCTGCCGAAGTCCCTGGAGGACGCCCTCCGCGCCCTCGAGGATGACCACGACTACCTCACCGAGGGTGGCGTGTTCGACGAGGACATCATCGAGACCTGGATCAGCTACAAGCGAGAGAAGGAAATCGAGCCTCTGCGTCAGCGCCCACACCCCTACGAGTTCGCCCTCTACTACGACTTCTAGGATCGCTGGCCCGGTTGCGGGCGAGGCCTCCGGGCCTGCGCCCGCAACCGTCGTCACCCGCGCCCGTCGCCAGGTTGCCCGCTAGAACGTCAGGTGCATCCACGACCTCAGGGTGAAGCCCGTCTCCAGGGTCCCCTCGAGGCGGACGATGCCAGCGTTGCCTAGCGGCACGAAGGTCTCGCGCTCGCGTTGAGCGTTAAGAGCGCGCGAGCCCACCCAGTAGGCGATGACCCCGCCGTGGGCGAAGGCGACCGCGCGTTCGTGGCCGGCGGCTTCGATGTCCCGCACCGCGGCGTCGACGCGCGCCAGCACCGTTCGCCCGGTCACGGCCTCGTCCCCGCCCATCGGCAGGTCACGTTCGCCGCCGATCCAGCGGAAGATCGTGCCCGTGTAGCCCTCGTAAACCTCGGGGGTGTCCCCTCCCTCATACGAACCGGCGCCGATCTCACGCAGGCCCTCGTGGATGTGGATGTCGAGGCCGAGGCGGGTGGCCAGCGGCGTCGCCGTCTGTTGCGTGCGGGTAAGGTTCGAGGCCCAAATACCGCCCGGTTCGAGCGCTGCGAGAGCGGGGACGACGTCGTTGGCCTGCGTCCAGCCCTCCTCCGTGAGCACAGCGCCCGGCACCACCGTGTCGATCGTGTGCTTGGCGTTCATGTAGGTCTGTCCGTGACGGACAAGAATGAGTTCCAAAGTTACTCCTCGTAGACGATGCGTTCGGCGACCGCGCGTGCCCGACGCGCGGCGCGCAAGTAATCTTCCTCGATCGCGTGGCGCCGCCCGTCGTCACGCCCCAGGAGGGCGGCGACGAGGCCGAGTTCGCGTGAGCCGTGCGGGAGAAGGTCGAGCTTCGCCCCGCGCGTTCGCCCGGAGGCGAGGACGTTCGCGTCGCGCAGGGCGGAGGCAAACGACCACGCCACTTCGAGCCTATCAGCGTCATCGGGGCTGATCAGGCCACTTTCGCTAGCCGCACCAAGGGCGTCAAGGGTGGAGGTGGTGCGCAGTGCCGCAATGTGACCCGCGTGGCGCAGCTGCAGGATCTGAGCGGCCCACTCCACGTCAGCGAGTCCGCCGGGGCCGAGCTTAAGGTGACGGGTCTTATCCACCCCCCGCGGAATGCGCTCGGATTCCACACGCGCCTTTATGCGGCGAATCTCGCGCAGGTCGGCCTCGGTTATGCCCGTCGAGGGATAGCGCAACGGGTCAATGAGCGTGATAAAACGCGCCCCGACGTCGTCGCCCGCCACGAACCGCGCCCGCAGCAAGGCTTGGCGTTCCCAGGTTTGCACCCACTGATCGTAGTAAGCGCGATAGGAGGCCAACGAGCGGGCGAGCGGGCCGTTCTTGCCCTCGGGGCGCAGGTCGGCGTCCGCGGGGAAGGCGGGTTCCGGCGCGGGTGCGGACAGAAGCGCTATGACGTGGCGGGCCACATCGTTGGCCGCGGCACTCGCCTCCTGCTCGGTGAGGTCGGCACCGTGGTCGAAGACGAACATCAGGTCCGCGTCGGAGATGTAGCCCAGCTCCCCACCGCCGAACCGGCCCATGGCGATGACGGCGAACTGCAACGACGCAGGTGCGTCCGCCGCCCGTCGTGCGCCGCGTAGCGCGGCTTCGACAGCAACCTGGCCCGCAGCTGTGATCGCCTGGCGCGAGTTTGCCCCCATCTGGAGGGTGTCGGCCATCGCCGTGCGCAGAAGTTCTCTACGCCGTAGCGCCCGGCCGGCGATCGCGATCTCGCGCGGGTCGGTGCGCCGGGCAAGCAGAGCGTCAAGCTGGGAGGTAAGCTCGGCAGGCCCGAGCGCGGTGAGCTCGTCCGAATCAAGCCAAGCAATCGCCTCGGCCTGCGAAGGAAGCTCATTGGCGACGTAGCGCGAGGTCGACAGCAGGCGTGCTAACCGCTCACCGACCAGCTTGGAATCGCGCAGCAGACGCATGTACCACGACGTCGTGCCCAGCTTCTCCGACACGTCACGGAAGGCAGCCAGGCCGCGGTCGGGTTCCGGACCCTCGGCGAACCACTCGAGCATGACGGGCATGATGTGCCGGGCAATCGCGGCCGTACGGTTGTAGCCGGAAGTGAGGGCGAGGGCGTTGGCATAGGCCGAGCGCGGATCGCCGTAGCCGATGGCTGCGAGCCTCGCCTGGGCGGCCTCCGGCTCGAGCGCGGCGTTGTCGGCAGAAAGTTTGGCGGTGGCGGGCAACATGGGCCGGTAGTAGATCTCCAGGTGCAGGGCACGCACCTCTTTTCGCACCCGCGCCCACGACTCGGCCAGCTCCTCGGCGGTGTCCAGTCCGGGGATGCGCAGGGAGCGCGCGATCCGGCGCAGGTCGACATCGGCGGTGGGCAGCACGTGGGAGCGGTGGATCCGGTAAAGCTGGACCCGATGTTCGAGCGCACGCAGGAAGCGGTAGTCGGCGTCCATGGTGGCGGCGGCCGTGCGCCCGATGTAGCCGGCGTCGCGTAGCGCAGCCAGGGCCTCGAGGGTGGAGCGCTGGTGGACGCTGGTGTCGGTGCGGCCGTGGACGAGCTGGAGGAGTTGGACCGTAAACTCGATGTCACGCAGGCCTCCACGCCCAAGCTTGATCTGCCTCTCGGCCTCCCTCGCCGGTACGAGGCTTTCGACGCGCCGACGCATCGCGCGTGTTTCCTCCACAAAGCCATCCCGCCCCGCCGCGTTCCATACCAGCGGGGCGAGCGCCGCCACGTACCTCTCCCCCAGCGAACGGTCCCCCGCCACTGGCCGCGCCTTGAGCAATGCCTGAAACTCCCAGTTATCCGCCCACTTCTCGTAGTAGGCCACGTGGGACTCGAGGGTGCGCACGAGCGGGCCTGCCTTGCCCTCCGGGCGCAGCGCCGTGTCGATCTGGAGGATCGCGGGCGTGCGGCCCGGCGAACCGACGGCGTGGGAGATGTACTCTGCCAGCTTGGTGGCAACCGGCAGGGCGGCCTCGTCATCTCCGGAGCGGGAGGAGGCCACGTAGATGAGGTCGACGTCGGAGATGTAGTTGACCTCCCGCCCGCCCGTCTTGCCCATGGCGATGACGGCCAGGTTGACGTCGTTCGCGTCGGCCCCATAAACGGCCCGGCCGACGGCCAGCGCGGCCTCCAGCGCCCCGCCGACCACGTCCGACAGCGCACGTGCCACCTCCTCGACGTGATCCGGTGCCGGGCCCGCCGTGAGATCGAGGGCCGCGATCTGGGTGAGGCGGTACCAGTAGTGCAAGCGCAGCGCCTCGATCGCACCGGCCTCCCCAAGTCCCGATAGGTCCGCCCGCGGGAGCGAACCTGGCTCGCGGGCGCGGGCGTGCACTGCCGCGAGCGCAGAGGCGCGCTCCCCCTCCGGGGTGGTGTCGAGCCCGGCCTCGGCGATCTTCGCCTCGGAGAGGATGTGAACGTTGGCGGGACGGGAGATGAGGTGCTCGCTGAGGGTGGTCGACATGCCAAGGATGGCGAACAGGCGCGCGGGCGCCGTCGTGCACGCCTCCGCGAGAATACGGCGGGCCTCGGGTCCCGCAGCCGCAGCGGCCTCCGTCAGGCGCAGGAAGCCAAGGAGGGCCTGGTTCGGGTCGGCTGTGTCAGCCGCATGGGAAAGCAACCAGTCGGTATCCGTGCCCGCGAGCGCCGGGCTCTGGGCGAAACGCACGGCGCGGTCGGGCGGGGAGAAGCCCGCCCGACGAAGCCTGCCCGTCTCCCACATCAGTTTGACGTCATGAAGGCACGCCGTTCGAAGGGCGTGACCTGGTGGCGGTAGGCTTCCCACTCGTGGCGCTTGTTGCGCAGGAAGTAGGCGAAGGCGTCCTCGCCGAGAGTGTCGGCCACAAGTTCGGACTGGCGCATCTCTTTCAACGCATCGGACAACGACGCCGGCAACGCGCGTAGCCCGATGGCACGGCACTCAAGGTCGGTCAGTTCTGAGACGTCGACGTCGAGGTCCTCGGGAAGGTCGTAGCCTTCCTCGATGCCGGCGAGCCCGGCGTTGAGGATGACGGCGAAGGCGAGGTAGGGGTTGGCGGCCGAGTCGAGGGCGCGGTATTCGACGCGGGCGGATTCCGGGTCACCCTGGATGAGGGCCGGAATGCGCACCAGCGACGTGTGGGAGTTGCCCCAGGATACGTAATTGGGCGCCTCGTATCCGGCCCACAGGCGCTTATAGGAGTTCACGTGCTGGTTGGTGATCGCGGTAATCTGCGGCGCGTGGTGCAGCAGGCCCGCCACGAACTTGCGCCCGGTGGCCGACAGGTGGAAGGAGGCCAGCGGGTCGTAGAAGGCGTTCTTGTTGCCCTCGAAGAGGGAGAAGTGCGTGTGCATGGCCGAACCGGCGGCGTCGATGATCGGCTTGGGCATGAAGGAGGCCATCACCCCCTGCGAGATCGCCACTTGCTCGACCACAACGCGTAGCGTCATGATCTGGTCTGCCATCGTCAGTGCATCACTGCGCCGCAGGTCGATCTCGTTTTGGCCCGGCCCGATCTCATGGTGGGAGAACTCCACCGTGATCCCCATGTCCTCGAGCCTCTTGACCGCCCGCGAGCGGAAGGATTGGGCGATCGAACGCGTGACGTGATCGAAGTAGGAGCCGTTGTCGATGGGGATGGGCACCGCGTGCTCGTCCGTCGTCGGGTGGAATAGGTAGAACTCGCACTCGGGCTGGGCGTAGAAAGAAAAGCCCATGCTGGCGGCGCGGTCGAGGGCGCGTTCGAGGACCGCGCGCGGGTCGGAGCGTGCCGGCTCGCCGTCGGGGGTGTAGATCGAGCAGAACATGCGCGCAGAGGGCGAACCATCCTCACCCCAGGACAGGAGCTGGAAAGTGGAGGGGTCCGGGCGCATCACCATGTCCGATTCGTGGCCGCGGGTCAGTCCTTCAACCGCGGAGCCGTCGAAGGAGATGCCACCCTCAAACGCGGCCTCCAGCTCAGCAGGTGCGATTGCCACGGACTTGAGCGTGCCCGTGATGTCGGTAAACCACAGGCGGATGAAGCGCACGTCGTGGTCATCGACCTCGCGCAGGACATATTCCGATTGAGGATTCACCAGTTCTCCTTCCACTCGCGCTCAGCGGCGTCGTAGTCGTCGTCGACGTCGGGGACGTCCGCGAGCGCATTACGCGCCTCGGATACCAAGAACGCATTCTCCGCTTCGAGCCGCGTGGCGTACGGCCCCATCCGTTCCGCCGCGGGAAACGCCGGCGAGTCCGACTCGACCACCTCGCCGGTTACCACGCTAAACCAAAACGCCATGAGTGCTCCATCCCCCTTGGGCGGGGTTTGAGCCCGCCCCACATAGGACTAAGCTTAATATTATGCAAGCAGATCGCGCTCCCCTAGGTCACCTCACACCCGGCACAATTTCGCCCATGCGACACGTGCCCGAGTACATCGAGAGGCCCGAATACATGTTCCACGACGGCCCGGAGATCGTCACCGCGCCCGAGGTCAAGTCGGCGCAGACCATTGAGAAGATCCGTGCCGCCGGCACGATCGCGGCTGACGCCCTCTACCTCGCCGGCGCCGCCATCAAACCCGGCGTCACCACCGACGAACTCGACGCCATCGCCCACGACTACATCGTTTCCCAGGGCGCCTACCCATCCTGTCTCGGCTACATGGGCTATCCCAAGTCCATCTGTACCTCCATCAACGAGGTCATCTGCCACGGAATCCCCGACTCTCGCCCCCTCGAGGAGGGTGACATCATTAACCTCGACGTCACCGCCTACAAGGATGGCGTCCACGGGGATACCAACGCCATGTTCTACGTGGGTGAGGTTGACGAGGAATCGCGGCTCCTGTGCGAGCGGACCTACACCTCCATGATGCGCGGCATCAAGGCCGTCAAGCCAGGACGCGAGATCAACGTCATCGGCCGTGTCATCGAATCCTACGCCAAGCGCTTCGACTACGGCGTGGTGGAGGACTTCACCGGGCACGGCGTCGGGGAGGCCTTCCACTCTGGCCTCATCGTTCCGCACTATGACGCCGCTCCGCTCCACAACGAGGTGATCGAACCGGGCATGGTCTTCACCATCGAGCCGATGCTCACCCTCGGGCAGATCGACTGGTTCCAGTGGGACGACGACTGGACAGTCCTGACCAAGGATCGCGGGCGCAGCGCCCAGTTCGAGCACACGATCGTGGTCACCGAGACCGGCGCTGAGATCCTCACCCTGCCCTCCATGGGGCAGACCACCCCGGCGATTCCCGCCTAACACACCCACCGGTGTGGTTCATCACCGCGGATGAGCCACACCTCCCATATCCGGCGCGACGCGCCGCAGATACCTCGGAGGACAACGATGAAGAAGAAGTTTCGCAAGGTCGCCATCGGAGTCGACGTCGGCGGATCGGGCATCAAGGGCGCACCGGTCAACCTCAAGACCGGCCAGTTCGTCGACAAGCGCGTTCGCATGCCCACCCCTCCCGACGCCGACCCGGCAGAGATCGCACAGATCATCGGCAAGATCGTCGCCACATTTGACCTGCCGCGCGAGGTTCCCGTTGGTATATCTTTCCCAGCGCCAATCGTACGCGGGCAGATCCCCTTTATCGCCAACCTTTCCCAGATGTGGGAGGGCACCTTCCCCGCCCGCCTCATCGCGGAGAACATCCAGCGTCCGGTGGCCGTGATGAACGACGCCGACGCCGCCGGTTACGCCGAGGTCTACTATGGCGCCGCCCGCGGCAACCAGGGTACCGTCCTGATGCTCACCCTCGGCACCGGCATCGGTTCGGCGCTCGTGTCCCAGGGCACGCTCGTGGCCAATACCGAGTTTGGCCACGTCCTCCTGCCTAACGGGATGGAGGCCGAGCACTTCGCCTCGTCCGCCGTCTACGAACGCGAGGGACTCAGCTTTGAGGAGTGGGGCGCGCGCCTCCAGATGGTCTTCAGCCACTATGAGATGCTTCTATCCCCCGACCTGTTTATCATCGGCGGGGGCATCTCCAAGAAGCACGCCAAGTTCCTTCACCACATCACGACGAAGGCGCCCATCGTGCCCGCCGACCTGCTGAACACGGCCGGCATCGTCGGCGCGGCGCTTTTCGCCAAGCAAACCCTCGGCGAGGACTGACGCGTTCAGTTCCACGCCAGGTTGCGACGTCGTGAGGTAGCCGCGCATCGTGAGGTAGCTAGGCATAAACGTGTGGCCCGCGCAGGCGGGCCACACGTGCAGTCAGCCTATACGCCGGGTTCTGTGCCAAAAGGCGGCGGCCATCTATCTAGGCCCATCGTTGCCGGTGGGCTCAAGCAACCAACCCGCGCGCGAGCGGGATCTCATAGCGCGCTGCTCGGTCTTGCTCCCGGTGGGGTTTACCCTGCCATCCCAGTCGCCTGGAACGCGGTGAGCTCTTACCTCACCCTTTCACCCTTACCGTCCCGTGGCGGGGCGGCGGTTTACTTTCTGTGGCACTTTCCTGCGGATCGCTCCGAGTGGACGTTATCCACCACCGTTTCCCTGTGGAGCCCGGACGTTCCTCGGGGGCATACGCCCACGCGACCGCCCGGCCAACTGCGCTTTCAATTGTACAGCCGGGCAGGTTATACATGAAACATGATCATTGCTCTGCCGCCGTCCGCCGGGAAGACGACGCCCGTCTCCGGCCCCTGTCTCGACCTCGCCTCGCTCATCGCGCCCGAGCTCAACCCCGTACGCGAAAGGGTGATCGACGCGTTACAGCGGGTATCGGCGTCGCCCAAAGCCCTGAGCGTGCTGAAAGTTGGCCCATCCCTCGAGCCGCAGATCCGGGATCAGATCGACTTCTATGGGCGCCCGTGCGCGCCAGCGTGGCAGGTCTACACCGGCGTGCTCTACGCGGCGGCGGGTTTCGATACCCTCACCGACGCCGAGCGGCGGCGTTGCAAGCAGACCGTGCGCATTTTCTCCGGCGCGTTCGGGGTGCTCAGCCCCGAGGATCTTATCCCCGCCTACCGACTCTCCATGAATACAAAACTTCCCGACCTTGACGTGCAGGCGCTGTGGAAGACGACGCTCCGCGAGAAGACGGACGTGCTGGCGAAGGACGACCTGGTAGTCGATGCCCGCTCGGGCGAGTACATGGTGTGGTCGCCGGCGACCAATCACGTCGCCGTCGGAGCCGTGCGTGTGAAGGCGGGCAAACGCTCCGTCGTCTCGCACTGGGCCAAGCACTACCGCGGCCTACTCACCGGCTACCTCATCCGCGAGCCCAACCCGCCGCGCACACCCGAGGAACTCGCCGAGTTCGCCCGCCTGCTCGTCGAGGACGGGCACGTCTCCGGCGTCGAGCTCACCCCCGCCGGGCGAGGTCCGGCCAAGCTCACCCTCGTCGACGAGGAGTAGACCCGTCGCACGCGACTATGCGCGTAACCTAGCGGTTAGACGTCGCGTAGCCGGGCGCGCCCTGAGCGGCTAGCGGCAACCCCCGGGTGGCACCACGGACGGGCTACGGTCACGCGTGCGGCTAGGCCTCTCGACCGATTAGGCGTCAAGTAGCACGACGATGCACTGGTAGTCCTCGGAGATGTGGATCTCCTCGGGGTCGGCGTTCTTGATCTGATTGGCTTCAATCGGGGAAATCTGCACCCCGGCCGACGTCTCGCCGTTGCGGTGCAGGGCGATCACCGTCAGGCCTCCGCTGCGTTGGGCGCGCTCGTAAGCTGCTTTGAGCTCGTCGGCCAGCGGCTCGTAGAGCGCCTCGCGCTGCCGGCGCACGTCCGCCGCATCCCGCTCGATTGCCTCGATTGCCTCCTCCAGCTCGGCCCGCCCCGTAACGATCTTCTCGTTGAGCACGGCCTGCTGCGCTTCGATGTTGGCGATCTCCGTTTCGGCCACCTCCAACCGCTCGAGCAGATGGTATTCTGCGTCACTCGCCTCCTCGAGGGCCTCCTTGTTGGCATCGATCTCACTCAGGAGCGTCAGCAGCTGTCGCGAATCCATGCCCGTACCGGCATTCAGACGCGCCTGCTTATCCTTGACGATGTCGGCAAGTTTGCTCGTACGTTGTCCGGCCTCCTCGAGCTCGGCCTGGGTTGCCCGGAGTGTTTCCTTCGCCTCCATGAGTTCCCTCGCCTTAGCCGCCACGAGGTTCATCTGCGCGCCAACCTCGGCACGTAGCGGGTGGCGCTCTGCCTCCGTCTTGAGGGAGGCGAGCTGAGCGTCCAACTCGGCAACCTCGAGCAGGCGGAGCTGGTCGGAGCGGGGTGCGTGTGCCATCAGAGCCTCTCAATCCAGGGGTCGGTGATAATAGTTGAAATGTAGGTCTCAACGCCGAGTGTGGCAACGGCGTCGCGCATCTTCGGCAAAACCGGCCACTCGGAGGCGAAATGCGTGGTGCCGATCAGGGCGCAACCGCCCGCCCACAGATGGTCGGTCGCCGGATGGTGGCGAAGGTCGGCGGTGATGTAGACGTCTGCTCCCGCGCGATTGGCCGCCATGAGGAAGGAATCCCCCGAGCCCGGGGAAACTGCCACCGTCGTGACGATTCGATCCGGGTCTCCCCCGATCGTGATACCGGCCGGCGTGTCGGGGATGAGGGCCTTGAGCCGCAGGGCGAGTTCACGCACGCTCATCGTCAACTCAAGTTCACCCACCCGGCCCAGCCCCAGCTCGGGGTGCTCGGGGTTCGCCTCGATGGGACGAGTGTTGCGTAGCCCAAGGAGCTGAGCCAGCGCCACGGCCGAGCCGCTCGCGGCCGAGTCGGCATTCGTATGTGCGGCAAAAAGGGCCACACCGTTGCGGATGAGTCTGTGCACCCAGGCCCCCTTGGCGCTATCCGCCGCCACCGACGACGTTCCGCGCAGGTACAGCGGGTGGTGAGTAATAAGCATCTGGGCGCCGCGCTCGATCGCCTCGTCAACCACCGCACCACACGGGTCTACCGCGAAGCCGATCCGCCGCACTTCATCAGCCGGGTCCCCCACGACGAGGCCCACACGGTCCCAATCCTCAGCGAGGGCAGGCGGAAAATGCTTGTTCATCACAGAAACGA
Source organism: Trueperella sp. (assembly GCA_022783305.1). Lineage (GTDB taxonomy): Bacteria > Actinomycetota > Actinomycetes > Actinomycetales > Actinomycetaceae > Trueperella > Trueperella abortisuis. Next base: position 60,203 of record JALEWQ010000003.1, read on the forward strand.
CGTCCATCACAGTGCTCATGAGTTCAACCCTACCGGAGCAGGGTTTAGGGTGGAGGCGTGAATGTGATTCTCGTGGGACTCGGCGGCGCAATCGGCGCGGCCTTGCGTTTCCTCCTGTCCAACGACGCCGGTTATCCCGTCCTCATCATCTTCGCTATCAACGTCGCCGGTGCGTTCGCGCTCGGGGTCGCCTCGGCCCTGACGAGCGGGCACGTTCGGCGTTTCCTTGGCACAGGGATGCTCGGCGGGTTCACCACCTACAGCGCGCTGGCCGTCGATACCGTCGAGCTCCTGCAGGACAACGTTGCGTGGGGACTGTCCTATGCCGTGGGATCCGTCGTGCTCGGAGTCGGCGCCGCCTGGCTCGGGCTTAAGGTGGGGCCGCTCGCTGCTAGCCGGCGATCCCCCGCCGGCCAAGGATCGCCCGCTAAGCGACCAGCTGTTGCGAGCCAACCAGCTGAAGGGCGCCGGCCAGCTGAGGGACGCCATTCTTCGCGGGAAGGTGAGTCATGATTGTATTTGCTGTCGCTCTCGGTGCTGGGGTGGGCGCTGGAATCCGCTATCTCACCGATGAGGCGTTGCCCCAACCGTGGGGAACCGTGACGGTCAACTTTGTCGGATCCTTCCTGTTGGGATTATTCGCGGCGTTCTTCGTCCGAGAGGGGATCCCCGCCGGATCTTCTGCCACCTTGTATGCGATGCTCGGCGCAGGCTTCTGCGGTGGCCTCACCACGTTCTCTACCGCTTCCATCAACGCCCTGCAGGTCACCGACGAGCACGGTGTCCCCAAGGCCGGCGTCTTCGTGTTCGGGATGCTGGTTGGGTCGGTGGCACTCGCAGCGCTCGGCATGCTCGCGGGCTCTGTGATCTAAGACTGTCGATGTGGGCCAGGGCTACGCAGCCGCATGGTGGGCAGGGCCCATCCCGTGGGCCCTACCCGCCGGTCCGCTAACTAATAGCAACCATCGCAGACCACCCATGGCCAACCTGGCGAGCAACACCCCACCAGCCATTGGCCTGGTTCTTGTAGGCAAACATCTTCCCATCCTCGCGGATACCGATCAGATCAAGGCGACCATCGCCATCCACGTCACCGGGGATGGTGGCCTGGACGAAGGAATCCCAGCCATGACCAATCTGGCCCACACCATAGACCCCGCCATCAGCATTACCCGCATAGGCATACATCACCCCATCGGCACTGATCGCCACCAGGTCACTG
>JALEWQ010000011.1 GCA_022783305.1 Trueperella sp.
GTTATCCACCGCAGGTAAAAAGGAGGGGCGGGATTGGCTGAGCGTGAAACAGTGCGACCGTCGCGCCGCGATCTCCGTCTCGCCAGGGAGGCTCAGCTTCGAGACACCCAGGCCACCGAGGTGATCGAAGTCTCCCAGGTCGTCACCGAGAGCGCATCTCATTCCGGGCCGGCTTCCTCCCTATTTGACCGAGTTATCCGCGAGGCGAAGAGGCCTGCCTTCGCGGGCATACTGAGCGCCGTCGTCGCCGTCTCGGCCGCCGCCGGCGTCGCCTTTGGAGGCCTCTATAGCGCGTCCGCCGTTCAGGGCGCGGACACGCTGGCCACCTCCACGGTTGCTACCCCCCAGCCCACGGTCCCGGACACGCTGAAGAAGACGAACGGCGCCGCGGACTCGGCACGGTACCGCGGATTCGAGCGCTCCTATGACGGGGCGGTCATCCAGTGCGGGCTACGCGGGGGCGCGAATTCACTGTCCGCGGCCTTCGAGGGGGAGAACAACCTGGTGGTCATGCCGATGGCGAAGGGCACTTACCGGCTCACCTCGCCCTTCGGCTGGCGCATCGACCCGATCTCCTACACCTCCTCCTTCCACCTGGGTCAGGACTTCGCGGCGGCCAAGGGCACGCCCATCTACGCCATGGCCGACGGCGAGGTCATTTACGCGGGCGAGGGGATCGAGGGGCGCTCATCGAACGTCGTCGTCATCGCCCATGAGATTAACGGCAAGAAATACACCACCTGGTACGTCCACATGTACGACGACGGCGTCCACGTCAAGAAGGGCGATAAGGTCAAGGTTGGCCAGCACATCGCCGACGCCGGCTCCCAGGGCTGGTCGACCGGCCCGCATCTGCACTTTGAGGTCCACGAGGGCCACGAATTGCACACTGAGACCGACGACAACGTGATCGACCCGATGAAGGCCCTCGAAGACTTCGGCGCGGTCGATCTGTCAGACATCTGCTAGCAGGCGTAGGCTGATGGCATGGTTCATCAGCGAATGTGGAGAATCGGCGAGCCGACGGTCCTCGCCCACCGCGGCGGCGGCAACGAGGCCCCGGAAAACACGATCGTTGCGTTCCACGCGATGCGTGAGCGGGGCTTTCGCTACGTGGAGAGTGACTGCCACGTGACTGCCGACGGGACGGTGATCATCCTCCACGATCCGATCTTGGATCGTCTCACGGACGCTTCGGGGCCGGTCTCGTCATGGTCGTGGAGGGACCTGCGCCACGTGCGCGACCATTCGGGTAACCCGCTGGTGCGCCTCGACGACTTGCTCGAGGAGTTTCCGGACATGATCTTCAACTTGGATGCGAAGAACAACGCGACGGCGCTGCCGATGGTGGAGACGATCCGCCGGCAGAACGCCGCTCACCGCGTAAGCCTGGCTTCCTTCTCGGAGCTGCGCTTGGCGCGAATGCGCAGGCGACTACCGGGGGTACGCTCCTCGATGGGGACTTCCGCGATCGCGCGACTCGTGCTGGCGGCGAAGGGCCCTCGCGCGCTGGCCTACCGGCTTCCGGGACCGGAACGGGGCGTGGAGTGTGTGCAGGTCCCCGAGCTGTTCAAGACCATCCAGGTGGTGGACGAGAGGTTTGTCGCGTTGGCGCACGCCCGCGGGCTGGCCGTGCATGTGTGGACGGTTAACGACGCCGCCGACATGCGCCAGCTACTCGAGCTTGGCGTGGACGGTCTGATCACCGACGAACCGACGTTGGCCCGATCGGTGATCAGCCAGATGCGGGGCTAGGCGTACTTGCCCCGCGGGATTCTGAACGCGCGATTCGGGTGTGGGCTACCGGCACCAGTCGACTCCGGGCGAAGCCGATCTAGCTGGTCTTGGTGATCTTCTCGACAAGCACGTGCCTTGCCTCGTCATAATGCTCGCCGCCACGCGAGGCTTCCACGGACTCAGAGAACTCACGAACCGCGCAGTCTACGTACAGCGCGGCGCTCCACGAAAAGCTCCGAACTGCGTGCTCGCAACGAATTCCCGTGCTCGAATTAAGGTACTCGACCGGCCCTCCGGCCTTCTCAATGTTGTCTAGGATCGCGGTGCGGAGGCTTCGAGCCTCCTCCGGATATCCTTGACGAGCCAAACCGTCGGCGATAAGGAAGGTCGTGTTGATCCATGTCGGGCCTCGCCACATGATGTTCGCCCGATAGCCGTCGTCGTCTAGGGCCACCGTAGGAAGCGGATAGTCTGTCGCGAATCGCCCGGGATCGTGGATATCACTCAACACGCTGGTCACCACGGAGTCGGGAAGGCGCCCGTCGAAGACGCCGAGCAGCGAAACAATGGTTCGATGTTGAGGGATTCGGGCACCGTGCCCGTATCGAAACATGCCGAGATCCTCATCCCACAAATCAAGCAGCTTCTGGTGTGTACGCTGGCTTCGCGCCGCGAATGCGGCCGATCGCTTAGGAATAGCCGAGAACCATTGGCTGAGGATCGCGTCTTGGACGCCAAGGTATGCGGCCAAGTCCGCCGTGGCGACGGGAACCTCGTGGTCAAAGATGGGCGAGTCG
>JALEWQ010000020.1 GCA_022783305.1 Trueperella sp.
GGCGAGCGTGGCTTCCGCGAAGGCCGTCGCCATGCCGATGAGCGCCACGAGCCACATCCAGAACAGTGCGCCCGGTCCGCCCAGGATGATCGCGAGCGCCACCCCCGTGATGTTGCCGATGCCGATGCGGGTGGCCATTCCCATGGCGAAGGCTTGGAAGGAGGAGATCCCGCCCTGCGAGCCCGCGCGCGAGTGGCCCACGTAGCGCAGCATGTCGCCGAAGCGGCGGAGCTGGAGGGCGCGCCCGCGGAAGGTCAGGTACAGGCCGGTCCCCATGAGCACGGCGATCATGATCCAGGCGTACAGCCAGTCGCTGATCCCGGACAGCACGGCCGTCGCCGGCCCGGTCAGGTTGTCGATCCACTCCTGTAGTTCCTGCATCATCGTCCTTTGCTCGCTTGCTTCTTCGCGTCTTCACGACGCCGCCCCCGGCTCACGCAGGTCGCCGCGGCGCCGGTGCCCCTCCAGTCTCACACATCGCTGCGGGCGCCGCCCCCAGCGGTCACGGTGTGAAACCCCTCATCGCCTGTCCGATTGGTCGGGCTTGGCGCGGTCATTTTCCGATTTCTTGGAAAAGTTATTAAACCTCACGTAGCCTTGGCATTGAGAGCTGTTTACCTATTCGGAGGCGTACGCCGCATGGCAGGATTCATGTCACGCTTTGCCACTCAGCACAAGGTCCAGGACCTTCTCAACGAGCAGGCAACTTTCCTCGTCCAGTCTGCCCGGGTGTTGGCTGACATGGTCGCCGCGGGCACCACCTCCCGCATTGAGCTGAACCGCTCGCTCCATCAGATTGAGAACGACGCCGACGCCTGCAACCACCGGGTTCTGCAGGAGATCGGCTCCCGCTTCATCCTGCCGTACGACCGTGGCGATCTGATCGAGCTTACCGGCCAGATCGACACGTGTGTGGACATAATCGACGAGGCGGGTAACAACCTGGTCCTGTACAAGATCGGCGAGGTCCACGACCAGCTTTACGAGATGGCGGACATCATCATCCAGTGCGCGGAGCACGCGGTGAACGCCGTCGGGAAGCTGAAGAAGATCGAGCCGTCGATCCGCACGGAATGGTTGGAGATCAACAACTTGGAAAACCGGGCGGACCGGATCTACCGCGAGCTCATCATTGACCTGTTCGAGTCGGAGCGTTCGGGCAAGGAGATCTTGGCCCACAAGATCACGCTTGACTCTTACGAGGCCGCCGTGGATTCCTTCGAGACCCTCGCCAGCCGCATCGAGCTGCTCACTCTGAAGGAGTCGTGAGCCTTGGATCCGCTTCTTGCGTTAGTGATCTTCATCGTCATTTTCGCATTCGTCTTTGACTTCACGAACGGGTTTCACGACGCCGCCAACGCCATCGCGACCTCGGTCGCCACGCGTGCGCTGACCCCGCGGGTGGCGCTCATCATGGCGGCGTGCATGAACTTCATCGGTGCTTTGCTGGGCACCGGTGTCGCTGAGACGATCGGTTCGGGCATCGTGGAGGTCACCCCTTCCGACGGGATATCGGGTCTTATGGTGGTGATCGCGGGCCTGGTGGGCGCCGTCGTGTGGAACCTGGTCACCTGGTGGTTCGGCTTGCCGTCCTCCAGCTCGCACGCGTTGATCGGCGGCCTGGCCGGTGCCGGCGTCGCCGCCGCGTTCACCGTGCACTGGTCGGTGATCGGCCTGAAGGTGATCGTGCCGATGTTCCTCTCTCCGTTCGTGGGCTTCGGGCTGTCCTATCTGCTCATGTCGCTTATCCGGCGCCTGTTGCGCAACGCCCACTACAAGGCGACGATGAAGCGCTTCCGCGTGGCGCAGACCATCTCGGCGGCGGCGGTGGCGCTCGGCCACGGCTTGCAGGACGCCCAGAAGACGATGGGCGTGGTGGTGATCGCGCTGGTGGCGGGCGGCTACCACGAGGGTAGCGCCGTCCCGCTGTGGGTTAAGCTCGGCGCGGCCACCGCGATCTCGCTCGGCACGTATTCGGGCGGGTGGCGCATCATGAAGACGCTCGGCACCAAGATCGCCGACCTCAACCCGGCCCAGGGCTTCGCCGCGGAGGCCGTCGCAGCCTCTGTTCTTTACACGACGGCGTTTTTCTGGCACGCCCCCATCTCCACCACGCACACGATCACGTCGTCGGTGATGGGCGTGGGCGCGACCACCCGGCGTTCGGCTGTGCGGTGGTCGACCGCTGGCAACATTGTGGGGGCCTGGTTTATCACGTTCCCCGCGGCCGGCCTCGTCGCCGCGGCGGTGAGCTACCTGCTGCACCTATTTATCTAGCGCCGAGGTTGGCCGCCGGTGGCGCCGCCGGCGACCAGCCGCCTCGCGTCAGCCGAAACGACCCGACACGTAGTCCTCCGTCTCCTTATTGCTCGGGTTGGAGAAGATCTTTTCCGTGTCATCGAATTCGACGAGGTGGCCGGGCTTGCCCGTCCCCTCGATGTTGAAGAAACCGGTCTTTTGCGAGACGCGGGCAGCCTGCTGCATGTTGTGCGTGACGATCACGATCGTGTAGTTCGAGCGTAGCTCCTGCATGAGGTCCTCGATGGCGAGCGTGGAGATCGGGTCGAGTGCCGAGCAGGGCTCGTCCATGAGCAACACCTCGGGGCGAACCGCGATCGCGCGGGCGATGCAGAGGCGCTGCTGCTGGCCGCCGGAGAGGGAGGAGCCGGGACGGTCGAGGCGATCCTTGACTTCTTCCCACAGGTTCGCGCCGCGCAGGGACTCCTCCACGATGCGCTCGCCCTCGGCCTTGGGCAGCTTCTTATTGTTGAGGCGCATGCCCGCGAGCACGTTGTCGGCGATGGACATCGTGGGGAACGGGTTGGGGCGCTGGAAGACCATGCCCACGTGCTGACGAACCTGAACCGGGTCGACGCCGGGGCCGTAGATGTTCTGCTTGTCTATCTCCACTAGGCCCTTGACGTGGGCGCCCTGGATGACTTCGTGCATGCGGTTGAGCGAACGCAGGAAGGTGGACTTGCCGCAGCCTGACGGGCCGATGAGGGCGGTGATGGAGCGGGGCTCAATATCGACGTTGACGTTCTCCACGGCGAGGAAGTCGCCGTAGTAGATATTGAGGTCGCGTACCTTGATGCCTTCAGACATGAAAATCCTTTCTTGACCAGCGGCTACTTTTCGCCCTTGGGGGCGAACCGCTTGGCGATCCAGCGTGCCAACAGGTTGAGGAGGACAACCACGAGGATGAGCAGGAGGGCTCCGGCCCACGCTTCAGCCGAGTTGCCAGAGACGTACTGGTTGTAAACGTACACCGGCAGGGTGTACATCTGGTTCTGGAAAATATTGTAGTTGTAAAAGTCGGTGGTTCCGGCGGTGATCATGAGTGGCGCGGACTCGCCGATGATGCGGGCGATGGCGATGAAAATGCCGGAGATGATGCCGGACACGGCGGTGCGTAGCACGACGCGGATGATGGTGGCGGCCTTCGTCACGCCCAGCGCGTAGGAGGCTTCGCGCAGCTCGTTCGGCACGAGCCGCAGCATTTCCTCGGTGTTGCGCACGACGATCGGGGTCATGAGCACCACCAGTGCGATCGCGCCGGCGAAGCCGTTCTTGAACTGGGCCTGCCCGAATAGCGCCTGGTTGATCATGGGGATCATCGCGGCGGCGAACAGGCCGGCCACGATGGAGGGGATGCCGGTCATGATGTCGACCATGAAGGTAATGACCCGCTTGAGCTTACCCTTGCCGTATTCGACCAGATAGACCGCGGTCAGCACGCCGAGCGGGACCGAGATCAGCGCGGCCACGCCCGTGATGAGCAGGGTGCCGACGACGGCGTGCCCGGCGCCCGTCACCGAGTTCGCCATGGACTGGCCGAAGGTGGTGGCGGTGAAGAAGCCGGAGGCGGACATGCGCGACCAGCCCTGCACGAGCACGGTCCACAGCAGCGACAGGAGTGGGATGACGGCGGCCACGAAGGCGCCGACGATCATTGACGTCATGAAGCGGTCGGTGCCGTAGCGCCGGCCCTCGACCCCGAAGCCAGCAGCGGCGACGATCAGGGTGTAGGCGGCCAGGAAGACGACGACGCCAACGACGCCGGCGTGGAAGATGCGCGCACCGAGGACGCCTAGGACCGCGGAGGCGGCGAGGACCGCTGCCGTGAACCACGCGGGCAGTTGTTTCTGGGGGGTGGCTACCATGACACTCATGCATTCGCTCCTGAGAACTCGGCGTAGCGGGCAACAATCGCGCGGGCGATGAAGTTGACCACGAACGTGATGACGAACAGGATCAGGCCAAGCGCGATGAGGAAGTCAGATTCGATGCCGGAGGCTTCGGGGAAGCGCAGGGCAATCTGTGAGGCGATTGTGGAGTGCTGGCCGGGGCTCATGAGCTTGAAGTTAATCATCATTCCCGGCGAGAGCACCATGAGCAGCGCCATCGTCTCGCCGAGTGCGCGGCCGAGACCCAGCATGGAGGCCGAGACGATGCCCGAACGTCCGTGCGGGAGCACCACCATCTTGATCATCTCCCAGCGGGTGGCTCCCAGCGCGAGGGAGGCCTCCTCCTGCAGGCGCGGGGTCTGGACGAAGACCTCGCGGGAGAGGGAGGTGATGATCGGCAGGATCATGATCGCGAGGATGACCGCGCCCATGAGGATGTTGCGTGCTGGCGGCACGAAGGCCGCGGCGGTACCGTCGGGGAACCATTCGTAGTGCTCAGCCAGCCAGGACAACCCGGGCAGGCCACCCTCCCAGGCCCCGTCAGGGCCCGCCTTGCCGCTCAGGAAGGTGAAGATCGGGGTCAGGATGTCCGAGATCCAGGTAAAGACAGGGCGCATCAGCGGTTCGAGCGTCCACATGCCCCACAGGCCGAAAACCACGGAGGGTATCGCGGCCAGGAGGTCAATGACGTAACCGAAGATCGCGGCCAGCTTGCGCGGGGCGTAGTGGGAGATGAACAGCGCGATCCCCACCGCGAAGGGCACCGCGATAAACAGTGCGATGATTGCCGCCAACAGCGTGCCAAAGACGGTCGTCCCAGCGAACTGCCAGAAGTTCTGGCCGCGGGCAAAGCCCACTTCCTCGACGATCTCCTCGCTCGGCGTGATGAGCACGTTGCCCGAGGACAGCAGGAGAAAAATAAAGACGGCGGCCAGCAGGGCGAGGATGCTGATTCCGGAAAGGTTGGAGATCCCGCGGAAGATCCGATCGCCATAACGGGCCCGGCCCGAGGGTGGAGTCAGCGCTCCTGTCTGGGCCGGAGCGACGTCCTTGGCCGTCTGATCAGCCGGCTCACCGGCCGACTCTATAGTTTGTAACACCACAGCTCCGATCCTGATGTGGGCCAGCCCCGAGGGGCTGGCCCACATCGGTCAACTCTTAGTTGGTCTTGATCTGGTCGACCGCGGCCATGACCTGCTTGCGCAGG
>JALEWQ010000024.1 GCA_022783305.1 Trueperella sp.
TTGATGACGGTGTCCGGCTCCTCGACGCCGTGGAACGCGCCGGCCATGAACGGGTTGTCGCCCACCGCGTTGGCGAAGACGACGAGCTTGGCGCAGGCGATCGCGGAGCGGTCGGCGGTGCGGCGCGCGGCCTCCTTGATGACCTCACCCAGTTGGGCGACGGCCTCCATGTTGATCCCGGCTCGCGAGGAGGCGACGTTGACCGATCCGCACACGACGTCGGTGTCGGTCAGGGCTCGCGGGAGGGATGCGATGAGGGCGCGGTCGGCGTCGCTCATCCCCTTGTCCACCAGCGCCGAGTAGCCGCCGATGAAGTTGACGCCCACCGCTTTACCGGCGCGGTCGAGGGCGTGGGCGATGTCGGCGACGTCGCCCTCCAGGCCCGCCGCGATCAGGGCGATCGGGGTGACGGAGACGCGCTTGTTGACGATCGGGATGCCCAGCTCGCGCTCGATGCCCTGCGCGACCTCGACGAGGCGGGCGGCTTGGGTGGTGATGCGTTCGTAGATGGCATCACAGGTTTCTGCCATGGTGGAGCGGCGGCAGGAAAGGAGGGAGATCCCCATCGTGACGGTGCGGATGTCCAGGCGGTACTTCTCGATCATCTCCACCGTGGACAGGATGGACTGCGGGCTCGAATGGAATGTCACGGCGCACCTACAGTTCGTTCATCGCGGTGAACAGGTCCTCCGACTGGACCCGGATGACGGTAGCCTGCTCTCGCTCGACGACGGCCAGGCCCTCCTGGAGCTCGTCGATGGAGGAGGAGACCTCCACGCGGAGGATCATCGTGAAAAACCCGCCCATGAGGGTCTGGGAGATGTCGAGGATGTTGGCCTTGTGCTCCGCAAGCGCCGAGGTGACGCCCGCGACGATGCCCGGATGGTCCGAGCCGGTGACGGTAACAATTGCGTACATCGTCCCATCCTATCGCGGTGGCCTGGGAGGTTACAGCTGCCCGCGCTGGCGCGAGGCCAAGATGAGAGCCGAGACAAGGCCGAGAATCCGTCCGGGCGACGCGGGCGATCCTGACAAGCTAGCGCCGCCAGGTGAATCGGCTAGGCCCCGTGGCGCTCCAGCAGCTCCTCGACCGGGGTTAGCTCGGCGGCATCGTACTGGGCCAGGAGCTCGCGGGCGGCCTGCGGCGCGAAAGCGAGCTTCTCCACCGGCAGGAGGCGATCGTTGGTGATTTTCACGTCAATGAGCACCGGTTCCTTCGTACCCTTGACCTCGTCCGCGATCCGCGCAAACTCGGCGGCCGTGCGGGCGGTGTAGCCCTTGACGCCAAGACCGCGGGCAACCTGAGCGAAGTCAATATCGGACAGGGCCACGCCGGAGTGCGGCTGGCGAGTATCATCCTGCTCGGCCTCGATGAAGCCCAACGACTTGTTCGTGAACACCACGTTGATAATCCCCAGACCCTGCTCGCGCTGCGCAACAAGATCGGTGATCGTCATGGCGGCGCCGCCGTCGCCGGCCAGCGTCCACACCTCACGCCCCGGATAGGACAGCCCGGCCGCGAGGCCGGCCGGCAGGCCGAAGCCCATCGTCGCATACAGCGGGGAGGTGACGAATGTGCGCCCCTTGCCCAGGTCGAGGAAACGGCCGGTGGCAATGTTGACGTTGCCGACGTCGACACCAAACACGGCGTCGTCGGCCGCGACCTCGTTGATCACCTTGTAGATCGCTTCAAAACGGGCCGGCGACTCCTCCACCCGCTCGGCGTTCCGGGCGATCCAGGCGTCCCACTCGGCGCGATCCTCAACCATCGCGTCGTACCAGGCCCGGTGCGCGGAGGTCAGGTCCTCCCCCGCTGCCTTGCGCGCCTTGACCTCCGCCAGCAGTTGGCGCAGGAAGGTCGGGGCGTCGGCGAGGATGCCGAGGTAGGCGGGGTGGCGGTCGCCGATCACGGAGGGGCGGATATTGACGTCGACGAACGTGGCCTTCGGGTTGAACATCGGGAACTCGAAGTTGGTGCCGATGAAGACGACGGCGTCGGCATGGAACGCACCGTCCACGCCCGGCTTGGTGGCCACGCGGCCGGTGGAGAGCATCCAGGCCTTCTCGTCGCCCTCAAGGATGGGCTTGGCCAGGTAGGTCGAACCAAGCGGAACCTGCAGGAGGTCGGACAGCTCGCGTAGCTCGTCGGCCGCACCCTTCGCGCCCTGCCCGAAGTAGATGTAGGGGCGGCGCGCACCGATGAGGAGGTCGGCGGCCGCTACGACGTCGTCGTGTGCGGCGGGGCGCTCCCAGGCGACCTCGCGGTAGACGCCCGCGCTCGAGACGTAGGTGTCTTCCACCTCCGCCCAGGCCAAGTCCTTCGGGATGACGACGACGGCCGGGCCGCGCTTTTCGTAGGCGGCAGCGATGGCCTTATCGATGACCATGGGCAGCTGGGCCGGGGTCATGACGGTGCGGTTGTAGACGGCGACGTCGGCGAACATGGGGTTCTCCGGCATCTCCTGGAAGAAGTCCTTGTTCATGTTCGAGGTGGGGACCTGGCCGACGATGGCAAGCACGGGGATGGAGTCAATCTTGGCGTCGTACAGGCCGTTGATAAGGTGTGCGGCGCCCGGGCCGGCCGACCCGAGCATGACGCCGATCCTGCCGGTCAGCTTGGCCTCCGCCACCGCGGCAAGCGAGCCGTCCTCCTCGTGACGCACGCCCACGTACCGGATCGTGTCCCTGTAGTTGTGGATAGAGTTCATCGTGGAATCGAGCGATCCACCCGGAAGGCCGTAGATGCGCCTGACGCCCCAGCTGTGGAGGACTTTCATCATTGCGTCGCCGGCGTTGATTGTTGCCATGAGATTCTCTCCTCATCGTGCGCGGGGATCTCTTCCTCGCAACTTTTAGTTGAATCCTAAACTACTTTAGGGGTTGTGTCAAGCCCTCCGAGCTCTCGCATCTCCTGACCAGTAGGACTAATGTGGGAATGAGTTTGCGAAAGGATCTTCATGAAAGAATACAAAGGCAAGGACATCGCCATCATCTGGAAGCCCGAGCTCTGCCAACACTCCACCATCTGCTGGCGCACGCTACCCCAGGTCTACAACCCCAAGGAGCGCCCCTGGATCAAGCCACTCAACGCCACCACCGACGAACTCGTTGCCCAGATCAACGCCTGCCCCTCCGGTGCCCTCAGCTACCGTCGACTAAGCGAGGAGGAGAAAGCGACGGCATAGCCGGCCGGCGCGAGCCTTCCCCCGACACTTCACTTGAATATACCGACTGCCGATCGCTATACGGGCCCGGTGGTCCTCAGATTCCTGAGTTATGTCGGGGCGCGGTCGGGGGCACCGCCGACGAGGCGCCACCCTCGGCGGGCGCAACTTGCACGCCGTCACCCGCGCACAACTCGAGACCAGCGGATCTCCACCCCACACTACACACCACCTGCGAAGAGCAGATTACCGG
>JALEWQ010000059.1 GCA_022783305.1 Trueperella sp.
CAGATGGGGTGGCTATCATGAGTTTCTTACACTTCCTCCGCAACACGGTCGGTTCCGCCAACGACGCCGATGCCCGAACCGCGTCCGGTACGGCGGGATTCACGCCGCCCCCGGTCAAGGTTCCCGGCGCCCGGCTAGGCACGATTCTGGATGGCAACATCCCGGACGGCGATCCTGCCACCGCCTGGCAGCGACGTCGTGACTCCTACAAACTCGTCAGCCCGCTGAACACGAAAAAGTTCACGGTCGTCGTCGTGGGAACGGGACTGGCGGGTTCCGGGTGCGCGGCCGCGTTGGGGGAGCTGGGCTACAACGTCCACTCGGTCACCTACCACGACGCCCCGCGTCGCGCCCACTCGGTGGCTGCGCAGGGTGGCATTAACGCGGCTCGCGCGCGCAAAGTGGACGGCGATTCGCTCAAGCGCTTCGTCACGGACACGGTCAAGGGCGGGGATTTTCGCTCCCGCGAGGCGGAGGCCTTCCGGTTAGGCGAAGAGTCGATCCGGGTGATCGATCACATGAACGCCATCGGCGCACCCTTCGCCCGCGAGTATGGCGGCACGCTGGCCACCCGCTCCTTCGGCGGCGTGCAGGTCTCGCGCACGTACTACACGCGCGGCCAGACGGGCCAGCAGCTGCAGCTCGCCTCGTCCCAGGCGCTGCAGCGCCAGATCCGGCGCGGTACCGTCACGATGCACATCCGCTCAGAGATGCTCGACCTTATTGTCGACGACGGCGTGGCCCGCGGCGTCGTCATCCGTGACCTCGTGACCGGCGAGGTTAAGGCGATCCCGGCACACGCCGTGGTGCTGGCTACCGGCGGATACGGATCGGTGTACTTCCAATCCACGCTGGCGCTGAACTCGAACGCGTCGGCGGCCTGGCGGGCCCACAAGCACGGAGCCTACCTCGCCCACGCCTCCTTCGTGCAGTTCCACCCCACGGCGTTGCCGGTGAGTTCGCCGTTCCAGTCGAAGACGATCCTCATGTCGGAGTCGCTTCGCAACGACGGGCGGATCTGGGTGCCCAAGCGCGCCGGCGACGACCGCCCGCCCGAGCAGATTCCCGAGGCCGAGCGCGACTATTACCTCGAACGCAAGTACCCCGCCTTCGGCAACCTCACCCCGCGTGACATCGCCTCGCGCGCGGCCACCGAGCAGATCAACTCGGGGCACGGGGTCGGGCCGCTGAGGAACTCGGTCTACCTCGATTTCTCCGACGCTCTCAGGGCGGTGGGCAAGGACGTGATCGCCGAGCGCTACGGCAATCTCTTCCACATGTACGAGCATGCCACGGGCGAGAATCCATACGAGACCCCGATGCGGATCGCACCCGGCGCCCACTTTACGATGGGTGGGCTGTGGACCGACTTCGATCAGATGAGCTCGATCCCCGGGCTGTTCGTGGGTGGCGAGGCCGGCTGGTCGTACCATGGCGCGAACCGGCTGGGGGCGAACTCGCTGCTGTCGGCGTGCGTGGATGGGTGGTTCACCCTGCCGTTCTCAGTGCCGAACTATCTGTCGAAGCACCTGGGGGAGGCGTTGCCCGGGCCGGACTCGGCGCCGGTGCGGGAGGCTTTGGAGCGGGTGCAGGCGCGCACGGATTCTTTCCTCGCGATCGGCGGTAGCCGCGGACCCGTCCAGTTCCATCGCGAACTGGGTGCCATCATGTACGAGGGGTGCGGCGTGGGGCGCACGAAAGCCTCCCTGACGAAGGCAATTGGCGAGGTGCGCCGGCTGCGCGGGGAGTTTTGGGGGGACTTGTCGGTCCCGGGTGGCGACGCGCAGGTCAACCAGACGCTGGAGAAGGCCGGCCGCGTGGCTGACTTCCTCGAGCTCGCCGAGCTCATGTGTGTGGACGCGCTCGACCGCGAGGAATCGGCGGGCGCGCATTTCCGCTTCGAATATCAGGATAATGGTGAGGCCAAGCGCGACGATGCGCACTGGGCGTTCGCCTCGGCGTGGGAGAGCACGCCGGACGGCTTCGTGCGGCACATGGAGCCGCTGACGTTCACGGCCGTCCCGCTGGCAACGAGGAGCTACTCATGAAATTGACACTGGAGATCTGGCGCCAGGCCGGGCCGCAGGCGGCCGGCCACTTCGAGTACCACACGATGGAGGGCCTGGACGGCTCGATGAGCATACTCGAACTGCTCGACCGACTCAATGAAACGCTGGTCAACTCCGGCAAGGAGCCCTTCACCTTTGAATCCGACTGCCGCGAGGGGATTTGCGGGGCGTGCGGCATCCAGGTGAGCGGAACGCCGCACGGGCCCGAACGTAACACGCCGGCCTGTCACCAACGCTTGCGCTCCTTTAGGGACGGGCAGCTGGTGCGGATCGAGCCGTTGCGCTCGGCGAGCTACCCCGTGTTGCGCGACCTCATGGTCAATCGCCACAAGCTCGACGAAGTTCTCGAGGCCGGCGCCCACGTCGCTATCAACGCTGGTACAGCTCCCGACGCCGACTCGGTGCCTGTCGACCACGTGACCGTGGAGGACGCCCTCGACTATGCCGCCTGCATCGGGTGCGGGGCGTGCGTGGCCGCCTGCCCCAACGGCTCGGCCCACCTTTTCCTTGGCGCCAAGCTGACCCACCTGGCCATGCTTCCGTTGCCCTCGAAGGAACGGGCGCGCCGCGCCAGGTCGATGATCGCGGTTGCGGACAAGAACTTTGGGCCGTGCTCGAACTACGGGGAGTGCGCGGCGGTGTGCCCGGCGAATGTGCCGCTGTCCGCCGTCGCCGCTGTCAACAAGGAGCGCCTCCGGGCCTCCTTCCTGCGCCGGCTCGACAAATAGGGTGAGGAGGGGCGAGCGGCCACCGGTAGTTGAAGATTCAATTAGGTGGTGCTATGCTTGGCGCAAGATCCACTGAGAACCTCAGCGACAAGGAGCACCCCATGCAATTCGGAATCTTTTCCGTTTCGGATATCACTACCGATCCCACCACCGGCCGCACGCCCACCGAGGCCGAGCGCATCAAGGCTGCGGTGACGATCGCTAAGCACGCCGAGGACGTCGGGCTCGACGTCTACGCCATCGGCGAGCACCACAATCCGCCGTTCTTCTCCTCCTCGCCCACCACCCTGCTCGGTTACATCGGAGCGGAGACGAAGAAGATCCTCCTGTCGACGTCGACCACGCTCATCACCACCAACGATCCGGTCAAGATCGCTGAGGATTACGCGATGCTCCAACACCTGACGGATGGGCGCATGGACCTCATGATGGGGCGTGGCAACACCGGCCCGGTCTACCCGTGGTT
Organism: Trueperella sp.; assembly: GCA_022783305.1. Taxonomy (GTDB): domain Bacteria; phylum Actinomycetota; class Actinomycetes; order Actinomycetales; family Actinomycetaceae; genus Trueperella; species Trueperella abortisuis. The sequence continues at coordinate 3,264 of JALEWQ010000059.1, forward strand.
CGGCCAGGACATCCGCCAAGGCATCCCGCTCGCCATCGAAAACTACGCGCTGCTTCGCCGCCTGTGGCGCGAAGAGGAGATCGACTGGGAAGGCAAGTTCCGCACGCCCCTGCGCGGATTCACCTCCACCCCGCGCCCGCTCGACGGCGTGGCGCCCTTCGTCTGGCACGGCTCGATCCGCTCCCCTGAGATCGCCGAGCAGGCCGCCTATTACGGCGACGGCTTCTTCCACAACAACATCTTCTGGCCCATGAGCCACACCCGCCAGATGATCGCCCTGTACCGCCAGCGCTTCGCGCACTATGGCCACGGTACCCCAGAGCAGGCGATCGTTGGCCTGGGTGGGCAGTTCTACATGGCCAAGGACTCCCAGACCGCCAAGCGAGAGTTCCGTCCCTACTTCGATCATGCGCCTGTATACGGGCACGGTCCCTCGCTTGAGGACTTCTCCACCCAAACCCCGCTCACGGTTGGCTCCCCGCAGGAGGTCATTGACCGAACCCTCGGTTTCCGCGAGCAGGTGGGGGACTACCAGCGCCAGCTCTTCCTCATCGATCACGCGGGCCTGCCCTTGAAGACGGTGCTCGAGCAGCTCGACTACCTCGGACAGATCGTGCCCGTCATGCGCAAGGAGTTCGATGCCATGCGTAAGCCGGGTGTGCCCGACGCCCCGACCCACGCCTCCCTTCTCGCCGCCCGCCGGGAGTCCGGCGTCGAGCCGGAGAAGGCTGGAAAAGCACGGGTCGACGACGTCACCGGCGCCTCCTTCTACCAGCAGCAGGAGAGCCAAACGGCGTCGGTTGACCTTGCCGACAAGCTCCTGCGGGACGCGGAGGGAGGACGATGAAGATCGCGGTTGTCTCGGCTTCCCTGTCGGAGAGCTCGACCACCCAGCAGCTTGGGCGGGCGATGGCGGATGCCTACGTGGGAGCATTCGGCGGCGAGGTCCAGATGATCTCTCTGCGCGAGCTCGCCCACGACATCACCGACAACATGCTCACCGGCTTTCCCTCGCCTCGGCTCGAGGATGCCTTCGAGCAGGTCAAGGCCTCTGATGCCCTCATCGCGGTTACACCGGCCTACAACGCATCCTACTCGGGCCTGTTCAAGTCCTTTTTTGACGTGCTCCCCGAGGACTATCTGCGCGGTAAGCCGGTGGCGATCGGTGCGACGGGCGGTACGCCGCGCCACTCGCTCGTCACCGAGCACGCCATCCGGCCGATGATGACCTACCTTCACGCCCACGTGGCGCCGACGGCGGTCTACGCTGCCACCGAGGATTTCGGCGCGCATGCCGCCGACTCTGACGGCTCCGGGGGCGCGGGTCTGAATCGACGGATCATGCGCGAGATGGAGGAGCTGGCGATGATCTACCGGGCCCAGACCGGGCAACCCACGCCTGGCCGGACGGCCGGCACCGCGGGCACGGGCGCCAGGCACGGCTCGGGTGCAGAAGGTGACGCCGCGCGCTCGGACGTCGACGAGGCCAAAGCGCTCTTCGCCGACTTCACCCCCATGTCCGACCTCCTGAGCGACTAGAGGCGCCGGGCGAGGCTAGCGCGGTAGGTCGCCGAGCATGGCGGCCAGATCGCCGGGGTCGAAACCGGAGCGGCGGCGTCGGTAGGCGGTGATCCGGAAACGCATGCCGTTCTGGGCCACATGCCAGCCGCGCATGGGCTCCGTGCCCACCGGCTCCCAGTTGAAGGGGACGGCCGGGGCGAAAGCGTCGGCGCCCGGCACGTCGATGTCGATGTCCGTGACCACGACGCCGCCCGCCTTCTTCATCGCCGCCTCGTACAGTTGCGCGCCGCCCACGATCCACACCAGGCCCGACTCCCCGGCGGCTTCCTCGCCCACCAGGATCGCCTCGTCGAGCGATGCGGCGACAAGCGCGCCGTCTGCGGAAAAACCGGTATCGCGGGTGAGGACGATATTCGTGCGGCCGGGAAGTGGCCGATAACGCTCCTCGAGCGAATCCCACGTCTTACGGCCCATAATGACGGGGTGGCCGGTGGTCATGCGCTTGAAAAAACGTATGTCTTCAGGCAGGTGCCACGCCATCGCCCCGGCGCGGCCGATCGCCCTGTCGTGGCCCTGGGCCCAAATCATCCCGAGCATCACACGGCCACCGGGGCATGGATCGCCGGATGATGCTGATAGCCCTTGGAGGCAAGGATGTCATCCATGTCGTAGTCGAAGATGGAGTCGGCCTTGCGTAGCTCGAGCGTGGGGAAGGGGTAGGGCTCACGCGAGATCTGCTCGCGTACCTGATCGACGTGGTTGAGGTAAATGTGGCAGTCCCCGCCCGTCCACACGAAATCGCCCACCTCGAGCCCCACCTGTTGGGCCACCATGTGGGTTAGCAGCGAATAGGAGGCGATGTTGAAGGGCACCCCGAGGAAAAGGTCGGCCGAGCGCTGGTAGAGCTGGCAGGAGAGCTTGCCGCCGGCCACGTAGAACTGGAAGAGCGCGTGGCACGGCTGGAGGGCCATGTCGTCTAGGTCGGCCACGTTCCACGCCGAGACGATCATCCGCCGCGAATCCGGGTTCGTCTTCAGCGTCTCGATCACGTTCGCGATCTGGTCGATATGCTCGCCGGACGGTGCCGGCCATGAGCGCCACTGGTAGCCGTAGACGGGCCCGAGTTCGCCGTCGTCGTCGGCCCACTCGTCCCAGATCGTGATCCCGCGTTCCTGGAGCCAGCGCACGTTCGTCTCCCCGCGCAGGAACCACAAAAGCTCGCCCTTGACGGCTTTCATCGCCACGAACTTCGTGGTGATGCGGGGGAAGCCTTCGGCCAGGTTGTAGCGAAGCTGGCGACCGAACACGGACAGCGTACCGGTGCCGGTGCGGTCGCCCTTGCGCTCCCCGTTCTCCAGGACGTCGGCCAGCAGGTCCTCGTATTGACGGTTGATCATTGACTCTCCTCCGTGCGCCGCCGCAGGACCTCCGCGTTGACCAGTTTCGTGTCCTCGGCGATCACCTTACCCAGATGGTCTACCACCTTCTTCTCGATCAGACCACCGATAAAGGGCACGGAGACTTTGACCTCGCCGCTGATCTTCGCCGCGGTTGTCGCCCCGGTGTCGGCGAGAAGGAACGTGAGGGTGCCCGCAACGGGGGCGCCCGAAACGTCGATGATGTAGGGGATCTTCGCCCCATGAACCCGCCCGGCCTCGGCCTGAACCACCGGCGTCGCCGTTGCGAAAACCTTCGCGCCGTGGGGGAAGAAGGAGCGCGCCGCCGCCGGGATCTGCTCCGGGGCTAGCTGGATGCGGAAGGAGTGCGTGGCGCCATCCTCAGCAAACTCAACCATCTGTTCCGTGCCCGCCGCTTTCTCCCGCGCGAGGAGTAATTCGCGCGACGTCAGCGCCTCCAGCACCAGGCCGAGGGGGCCGGCGTAGCTTGTTTCTGAAACGAACTTCATAGCTACTATTCAACACGATTAATCACTACAGTGGGGAGTGTGTCAACACTCTCCCGCATCCTCAGCCGTGATTCGCATCTGAACGCCCGTCAGCGTGAATGGCTCCACCACCTCATCGGCGAGTGGCAGATCATCGCTGACGTCACCTTCTCCGACCTCGCCCTCTACATCCGCACCGAGTCCGGCGCCATGACGGCCGCGCAGGCTCGACCCGCCACCGCCGCCACCGTCCACCAGTTCGACTTCGTGGGCGAGCTCATGAGCGCCGAGGAGGGCGCGCTCATCAGGCAGGCGGCTCGAAGCGGCCAGCTCCTTTACGCTCACGACGACGACGTCGACGTCCGCCTCGTGCCCGTGCGCTTCGAGGGCGATGTCATCGCGGTGCTCGGGGTGATCACCGCCAAGTTCGTCGACCGGGTGCCCATGGTGCTCCTTGCCAACTACGAGACGATCGCGGAGGCGCTGGTCAACATGGTCATGACCGGGGAGTTCCCCTTCGACGGGTCGCCCTCGGGCTACCGGCACGGCACCCCGCGCGTGACGGACGGGCTTATTCACGTCGACACCGAGGGCGTGGTCATCTACGCCTCGCCCAACGCCAACTCCAACCTGCGCCGGCTTGGAGTGGAAAAGCCCCTCCAGGGGGCGTTGCTCGCCCAGGAAGTGATCGAGCTCGACGGCGTGACACCGGTGGACGAGGCCCTCCCGCTCGTCCTCATGGGGCGGGCCGCGTGGATGACGGAGATCGAGCGCAACGACGTCGTGATCTCCTTCCGCGCCGTGCCGCTGCTCGAACACGGCGAGCGCCACGGTGCGCTCGTGCTGTGCCGCGACATCACAGAGCTGCGCCGCCAGGAGCGGGTGCTGATGAGTAAGGACTCCACGATCCGCGAAATCAACCATCGTGTGAAGAACAACCTGCAGACGGTATCGGCGCTACTGCGGATGCAGTCGCGCCGTGCGGGGGAGGGGATGACGCGGGCTGCGCTCGAGACGGCGCAGCGGCGGGTGGCGACGATTGCGGTGGTCCACGAAAAGCTGTCCCAGACCATCGACGAGGTGGTCGACTTCGACCAGGTTTTCGTGCCGGTCATGCGGATGGTGCGCGACGTTAGCGTCACCGAGGAGCCGGTGGTCACCACCTTCGAGGGCACGTTTGGGCGGGTGCGGGCCGAGGAGGCCACCGCGCTGGGCGTGGTCATGAACGAGATCATCTCCAACGCCATCGAACACGGGCTGCCCAAGGGCGGCCGGCTCGATATCCGCGCCAACCGCGATGGCAACCATCTTCACATCGAGGTGGCCGACGACGGGGAGGGGATGGGCGATCACCACCCCTCCGGCCTAGGTACGCAGATCGTGCGGACCATGGTTGTCTCCGAGCTGAGGGGGAAGATCGAGTGGTGCCCCCGCGAGGGCGGTGGGACCGTGGTGGTGCTCGACCTCAACATCCGCGGGCAGGTTCAGCTGCCGTCGTAGGGGCGGAATGGGCTGGCCTCGGCGCCACTGGTGCCCGACTGCAGGCGCCCGGCGCGCGCCCGACAAAAGAGCGCGGGCCGCGATGACGCGGCCCGCGAAAGTCTCGAAGAACGGCTAGCGGCGCACCCGTGCCGTGCGGCGCTTGAGCGTGCGGCGCTCGTCTTCCGACATGCCGCCCCACACGCCGGCGTCCTGATTGTTGTCGAGAGCCCACTTCAGGCAGATCTCCTGAACGTCACAGCGCAGGCACACGGCCTTCGCACGCTCGACCTGAGCCATGGCGGGACCCGAGGAACCGATCGGGAAGAAGAGCTCCGGGTCCTCATTGAGGCATTCTGCGCGGTGGCGCCAATCCATGACTTTGACTCCTTTGATAACGCTTCGTTTAACACTGGCTGATACGCATTCAACCTTTGCAGGTTTTGGGGATCTGGTAAAGGAAAAAAAGTGTGATTAACACCCGATTTACGCGTAATCTCGCGCTTTTGTGCGCTTAGACACGTCGAAGCGATACCCGAGGATGGCAAGCGCGAGGCAACCGAGCATGATCGAGCCCGCGTTCAGGGCGAGCATCATCACCGGCACGCTCGGCTCGTGCGGCGTGGCCCAACCGTGGGCATACATGAGGATGAGGGTGGCGCCCACTCCGAGTGCGAGGCCGGCCAACACCGTGACGAGCATGCACGCCAGCGCCTGGGCGAGCCTGCGGCCCCGGATCCTCCTGCCCGGAACGCCTTTCGTGCGCAGATAGCGCGTCTCGAGACCCTGCTCGTCGAGGTATCGCGGGACGCGCATATAGGCGGCGAAGGCGAGCATGGCGATGACGCTGGTCTGGATCACGGCTTGAATCTTGCTGACGTTGACGTGGTGGACACGCGACGGCGTGATCGCGAGGGTGAGGAAGGGCCGGTCAGTTCCGGAGTTGAGGGCGGCCTCGAGTCGGCTGTAGTCCTGGGAGATGTGGTGGTGGTCGGCAAAACGGATCCACATGGCGGCGGGCTCCAGATCGCCCAGGCCTTCGATGGAGATGAGCGCGAACGGCACATCCGCCGTGGTCACTTCCACCTCGGCGGTGCGGTTAAAGCCCTCGGCGTCGACGTAGTTCAGTCGCACGGACGAAGGAACGTCGGTGGCCCATTGGGGCACGAGCAGTTTGTCCAAGTCGAGCCTGCGGCCGAAGTAGTCCTGGGCCTCCTTCGGGTCGACGGCGTAGATCGCTCCGGGCTGGAATTCCTCCGGCTGCCAGGTTTCCGTGTTGAGCAGGTACATGGTGAGCGTCGCTTCGGCGCCGCCCCACGCGCGCACGGCGTCGAGGTTCTCTTGCGTGAGGAAGGAGGAGGTGACACCCGCAGTCATGGACAGGTCGTAGAGCTTGGACAGGTGGTCGTCGTTGTTGTCGAGGGTGGAGTAGGTGGTGTGGAGGGCGCCGAGCGCGGCCGAGGACATGAGGACGATGAACAGGGACACCGTTGTCATCGTTGCCGTCAGCGAGCGCGGCAGGAGTGAAAAGTACGAGCCAACCTGGAAGGACTTGGCGAGGCGCTTTGTCACGACGACGACCACCAGGTAGGTGACTAGCGTGGCGCCGGCGAGTGCAAGCAGCGAGCCGACGACGGCGCGCGCCCCCGCATGCGGCCTCAATTCGCCTGGCATCGCGACGGTGGTGTAGAGGAAGGTGGCGGCGAAGATGACGACCGCCGGGCCGACGATGCGGATCGCGGACTTCCACGTGTTGGTGGTGCGCAGGTAAACGGAAAGAATTCCCGCGCAGGTGCCGATGATGGTGGTGAGGGCGACCGCGATCAGTGCCCAGAGCGCCGCGACGAAGGGGAATCCGATGCCCGAGGGAAGGAAGGGGGCGCCGCTTTCGGAGTGCGCGATGGATGAGGCGCCCATGGCGCCCGCGTAGCCCACCGTGATCCCGACAAGGTAGGCCAGTCCTGCAACCGCGCCGATCTCGGCGGCGAGCATTCGTTGGCGACGCACGGCCGACAGCGCGAGGGCGCGAAGCGTGTGGCTTTCGGCGGTGCGCCGGCGGGCAACGCCCACCGCCGTCATGTAGACCACAGTGGTGCTGGTGAGGAAGGCGGTGGCCAGAAGCCAGGGGGTTGCCTCGGTCAGCGTGTCGAGGCTGGCCTTTTGACGGGCGTATTCGTCGTCGTAGCGGTCCCGCGCGTTGACGACGACGGTACCAGGGATCTTGAGGATGGCCTCCTGTAGCTCTTCGGTGGTGGCGGTGGGTGTGGCGCGCACCTCGATGCCGCCTTGCCCGTTGCCCTGCGCAGCCACGAAGTTGGGGTTGGGGTCGGTGGTGATGGCCTCGAAGCCGTTCAGATCCCGTAGCGGGGAGCAGGCGTAGATTCCGGAGACGGTGTAGCGCTTGGCGACGTCGCCGCCGACCACGGTCAGCTCGTCTCCCACCTCGAGCTCGAGCGTGTGGGCTAGCTTCTTGGCCACCGCGATCTCGCGCGGGGAGGATGGAAAGGCGCCCGTGGTGATCTTCTGCGTTCGAAGCGCCGGCGGGGCGAGGGAACGAATAGAGGTGGGGGCGTGATCGGTCTCGGTCACGACCTCAGCCGGAAGGGAGGAATCGACGAAGACGGACCCGACCTCGTCCAGCTGCCTAATCTGATCGGCCACCTCGAGCGCGGTGACGGTCTCCGAATAGACCACCACGTCCGAATGTGGGATCGACTTCTTCACCGACAGGGAGAGCGTGTCGTCGGCGAAACCGAGCATCGTCGTCATGAAAAAGACCATGGCCGCGGCGTAGGTGAGAGCCACGCCGGCGAGCACGTGGGAGGGCCAGTGATGCTCGAGCTGCTGGCGTAGCATCACGGCTCCTCGCTGAAGATGACCCGCAGCGTGTCGAGGATGGAATCCAGCGAGGGCGAATCGAGCTCGGCCGCGATGCGCGAGTCCGTCATGAGGTAGACACGGTCAGCGGAGATGGCCGACATCGGGTTGGAGGTGAAGGTCATCACGGTCATGGCGCGCTCGCGGGCGCACAGCCGAAGAAGGGCGTACAGGGTCTTACGGTCGGCGCGCGTGAGGCCCTCGGTCGGCTCTTCGCACAGGATGACGGTACGCCCGGACATGATGAGACCGGCCAGCGCGCACTTGAGCTGATCCAGCAGGGGCACCGCGTCGGGATACTGGTCCAACACCTGGGCTAGGCCGAACAGGTCGATGAGTTTTGTGCGCTCCTCGGATCCGACCCTCGTGCCGTTGAGGCGCGCCGGAAGGTCGAGGTTCTCTTTGAGGGTGAGCGCGGGAAGCAGGTTGTCCTTTGGGAAGAGAAGGCCGAAGGTGTGGGCGAGCAGGCGCTCGCGCTCGGCGTCCGAGGCGGTGGCGAGGTCGAGCTCGCCGACGACGATGCTGCCCGACGCCACCCGCTCCAGCCCGCCGATGGCGGCCATGAGGGCGGACATGTCGGAGTCGAGCCCGCCGAGCACGGTGGTAATCGAGGCGTCGGGAACGGTGAGCGAGACGTCGTCGAGGAGGGTGCGCCGCCGGCGGCCTACGCCGCTGACGAGGCGAACATAGTCAACCTCGATCACCCGAGATCACCCGGGCGCACGAGCCCGGCCTCGTAAGCGAGGACGACCGCCTGGACGCGGTCGCGCGCGCCGAGCTTGGCGAAGATGCGCCCCACGTGCGTCTTGATGGTCGCCTGCGCCACGTCGAGCTCCTCCCCGATCTCGGTATTAGACAGGCCGCGCGCCATGTGATAGAGCACCTCGCGCTCGCGCTCGGTGAGCACATCCACGATCTCGGGGCGCAGCGCGCGGTCCTCGACCGCCTTCTGGGCGATGTAGGACACCAGGCGTTTGGTCGAGGACGGAGCGATGACGGCGTCGCCGCGGTAGACCGTGCGGATGGAGGAGAGCATCTGGTCCGGCGGGGCGTCCTTGAGCAGGAACCCGGAGGCGCCGCCGCGGATCGCGCGCATGACGTATTCGTCCAGGTCGAAGGTGGTGAGAATGATGACCTTGGGGCGCACTCCGTGCGGGAAGTCGGTGGAGTTGATGCGCTCGGTGGTCTCCAAGCCGTCCATGCCGGGCATGCGCACGTCCATGAGGACGACGTCGACCGGCACCAGCGCCAGCCGATCGAGGGCCTGCTTGCCGTGCGAGGCCTCCAAGACTGTCACCATGTCGTCCTGGGAATCGATGACCATTGAAAACCCGCTACGCACGAGGTCCTGGTCGTCGATCAGGCCGACCCGAATCTTGTCAGACATGACTCTTCCTTTCGCCGGGAGTCGGAATTGTGGCTGTCACTCTAAATCCTCCGCTCGAGCGCGGTCCGCTGACCACAGTACCGCCGAAAACGGCGGCACGCTCGGTCATTCCTATAATGCCGTGTCCCTTGCCATCGTTGAAGGTCGCCGCGCCGCGGCCGTTGTCGCTCACGTCTAAGACCACCTCGGACGGGCGCCAGTGTAAAGAGACCGTGATCGCCGCGTCCGGGCCGGCGTGCTTGAGGGAGTTCGTCAACGCCTCCTGGCAGATGCGGTACAGGGCCTTGCCCACGCCGACGGGCAGCGGGCGTTGGGAGCCCGTGGTCACGTAGGCCACCTCGTGGCGGGCGGAGCGCACCTGTTCGACGAGCTGGAGCAGGTCGGCGTCGACGGGCTCGGGCGCGAGCGGCGCGTCGATCTCCTCCGGGTCGCGCAGGACGCCGATGATCGAACGGATATCGGCGAGGGCTGCGCGCGACATGTCCGCGATGACGTCCAGCGCGCGCACGGCAGCCTCGGGGTTGTTCTTGGCGGCGTAGCGCCCGCCGTCGGCCTGGGCGATGACGACGGAAAGGGTGTGGGCGACGATGTCGTGCATTTCGCGGGCGATGCGGGTGCGCTCGGAGACGACGGCGAGTTCGGCGTCGCGCTCGGCGTTGACCTGGGCGATCTGGGATTCGGCGATGACGTGCTCGAGCTGGTCATACTGGGCGCGGCGCAGGAGAGCGACCGCCGCCGTCGCGATGACGATGGCCTGGCCGGCGAAAAAGATGAAGACGACAAGGAGGTGGGAGGTCCCGCCGCCCACGTACGGCAACACCAGGAGGAAGGCGCCGAAACAGGCCCCCAGGATCGCCGGTATCTTCACCGTGGACGAGCCGAAGGCGAGCACCGCGTACAGCGCCAGGAGAACCGCCACATCCTGCGGGAAGAACTCGGTGGGGAAGGCAACGTAGCGCAACAGCGCTGCGAGGTAGACCGTGATCGCCGCCGGGATCGGGTGCGTGCGGCGGAAGAAGGTCCCCAAGACGGTGGCCACCGCGGAGGTGTAGAGCAGCGCGTCGTGGAGGAGGTCGATGCCGAGCACGTCAGCGGGAACCAGCAGCGTGATGAAGGCGACCAGGAGCGCCAACAGTAAGTCGCCGGGGAAGGATCCTCTGACGGTGGCAAATTCGTTCATAGCACTAGGGTACGGCGTGATCGCGTTCCGGCCTTCATACTTGGGGCGTGCCTGAGACGGCTGCGATGTTGTCCGGGGAGTTGTTGGACACGTTGCCCACCGCCCGGCCGACCTCGTGGAAAGACAGCCGCGGGCCGGGGCGACTCAGGGCCTCGAGGAGCGTCGGATCCTGGAGGGTGGGGTCGAGCCACATGTCATACTCGTCAGGGTTCAGGATGAGGGGAGTGCGATCGTGAATCTGCGCCAACTCGCCGCGCGCCGCGCGCGTGACGATCGTGGCCGTCAGTAGCCAGTCCTCGCCGTCCTTGAACCAGCCATACAGTCCGGCCAGGGCAAGAGGGGCGTTATCGCGGTAGATGTAGAACGGGGTCCTGTCCGGCTTGCGCCACTCGAAGTAGCCCGCGGCCGGGAAGATGCAGCGCCTCTTTCGCAGCGCCGGGGCGAAGGAGGGCTTCTCGGCCAGGGTCTCCATGCGCGCGTTGATCATCGGGCGGGAGGCGTTCTTCGCCCACGGCGGGATGAGACCCCAGAAGGCCGGGGTCAGGGCGCGCACGACGTCGGGCGCGGGCCCGGCGGGCGGGGCGGGCGTGCCGGGAGGCGTGGGCGTGGGCTGGGCGACGGCGTCGTCGAGCCACTCATCGCCGGGAAGGGGTCTGCGCTCGACAATGATCGGGACGTCCTGGGTGGGGGCGACGTTCCAGCTGGGGGAGGGGGCGTAGGAATCGGCGACGACGTTGAGGCGGAACTCGAGCTGAATGTCCCTGCGGCCCATGGTTGCGTATCGTCCACACATGCCACCAGCCTAGTGGAAGAAAAATGTCGCAGGGATGGGAGACAATGAGAGGGTGAACATCGAAGAAGCAACCACACGCTGGAACGAACTCGCCCCGAAGCTGCGCCGCGCGCAGGAGGCCTATCATTCGACGGGCGAACCGATCATGGTCGACGCCACGTATGACGCGCTCATCGCGCAAATGCGCGCGCTCGAAGATCGCTTCCCGCAGCTGTGGAGCCCGCAGTCGCCCACCATGAAGGTGGGGGCCAAGGTGGCGCGCGGGGCGGCCGCGGAGTTGCGCCATGCCGAGCGCATGTATTCGCTACAGGACGTGTTCAGCCGTGAGGAGCTGGCCACGTGGTTGACCGGGATCACCGGGGAAGTGCCGGCAGGGAGCCGGTTCACGGCCGAGGTTAAGATCGACGGGTTGGCGCTCAACCTCACGTATCGGGGCGGCGCGCTTCACACGGCGGCCACGCGCGGTGACGGGGTGACGGGCGAGGACGTGACGCGCAACGCGCTCGCGATCGAGGCGATTCCGGCGAAGCTCACGGGGCAGGACTGGCCGGAGCTGGTGGAGGTGCGCGGGGAGGTCTACTTCCCGATTGCGAAGTTTACCGAGTTCAACGATTCGGTGGAGGTGCGCAATGAGGAGATCGCCCGGCGTAACCAGGAGATCGATGCCTACAACAAGACACTGCGCGCTAAGAACGCGAGCCGGGCCAAGGAGGGGCTGGCCCCGCTCCCGCGCCTGCAGCGCGAAGCGGTGCTCAAGACGTTCGTCAACCCGCGCAACGCAGCCGCCGGCACGATGCGTCAGGAGGACAATACGGGCTTTGCGATCAAGTCACTGAGCTTCATCGCGCACGGCATCGGCGCGCTGGAGGGAGCCTCGGAGGCGCTGGTAGAGAAGATGGCCACCCAGGAGGGCGTCTACGAGGTCTTTAAGTCATGGGGGCTGCCCGTATCGGCGCAGACACGGATGGTCTCCACGATGGAGGAGATCGAGGCGTACCTTAACGCGTATCAGGGTGCGCGCATGTCACTCGATCACGAATTCGACGGCGTGGTGATCAAGCTGGAGGATCGCCGTATGCAGGCCAAGCTCGGCTACACCGCGCGCGTGCCGCGCTGGGCCGTTGCCTACAAGTTCCCGCCCACCGAGGTCCAGACCCGGCTGCTCGACATCCGGGTGCAGGTGGGACGCACCGGTCGCGTCACCCCGTTTGCCGTGATGGAGCCGGTGTGGGTGGATGGATCCACGGTGGCGCAGGCCACGCTGCACAACCCGTTCGAGGTGGAACGCAAGGGCGTGATGATCGGGGACATGGTCATTTTGCGCAAGGCGGGTGACATCATCCCCGAGGTAGTGGGCCCGGTGCTGGCGGAGCGGGACGGCTCGGAACGGGTCTTCGTCATGCCCGCGCACTGCCCGGCCTGCGGGGGGCCGATCGCGCCCGCCAAGGAGGGGGACAAGGACCTGCGATGCACCAACACGCGTTCCTGCCCCGCACAGCTTCACCAGCGCGTTATCCACATCGGCTCGCGCGGGGCGCTCGACATCGAATCGCTGGGGGAGGAGTCCGCCCAGTGGCTCGCCGATCCGGACCGCCACCGGGCCGAGGCACTCATCGCGCTCGCCACCGGGCACGCGCTGGAACTGACGGACGAGGAGGCGCTCAGTGCACACGCGGCAGGCTGGCCGCTGGAGGATTCCGCGGATCCGCGGGTGCGGATGGTGCTGCCGCTCGAGCGTCGAGTGGAGTTGGGAATCACGAACGAGGACGGGGCACTACTCGATCCGGAGAACATCATCGGGCAGGATCTGCAGGACACGCTTGGGATCCCCGCCGCACAGACCCCGTTCCTCGACACCGAGGCGCAGCTGTTTGCGCTCTCGGCCGGGGATCTGCAGGCCGTGCGGACCTGGCAGCCGGTGCGGGTGGCCGGCGAGGCCACCGGGGACTGGCGCTACGCGCGAGCGGGCTGGACGAAGCCGACGTGGTCGCGGTCCGGGGCTGTGGCTGAAACCATCCGTGCGGGCTACCAGGTCAAGGCGGCGTCGGCGCCGTCGAAGACGCTGGAGAAGGTCCTCACCGAGATCGATAGGGCCAAGTCAAAAGAGCTGTGGCGCAAGCTCGTGGCGCTCAACATCCGCCACGTGGGGCCGGTGGCCTCGCGCGCACTCGCCGCGCACTTCGGATCGCTCGACGCGATGCTGGCCGCCGGGCGCGCTCAGGTAGAGGCGGGAGAGGTTCCCTTCTCCGAAATCGACGGGGTGGGAGAGATCATCGGGCGCTCGCTACTGGAGTGGTTTGACGAGCCGTGGCACGCCGAGATCGTGGAAGAGTGGCGCAAGGCCGGGGTGATCTTCGAAGACCAGCGCCCGGCCGGTGGCGACAGCGCGGCTGGCGTGGCCGCCGGGCCACGTCCGTTCGAGGGCATGACGATCGTGGTGACCGGCTCGGTGGAGGGCTATACCCGCGACGGGGTGGCTGAGGCGATCACGAAGGCGGGTGGCAAGGCCACCGGATCGGTGTCGAAGAAGACGAGCGTGGTGGTCGTCGGGGACAACCCCGGCGCATCCAAGACCACGAAGGCCGCGGCTCTCGGCATCGAAACATGGACGGCGCAGGAGTTCCTAGACCGGCTCGGGCGGGCCTAGGGCGCGGGCCGGAGGCTAGAGCAACGGGGCCAGCGGGCGCAAAATCCTTTCGGCCACCCGCGCCAGCGTGCTGCGTTGCTCCCACTGTGAGGCCGTGAGCTCGCGGGAGTTGGACAGGTCCAGTTCGAAGATCTCCTCCATGATCGTAGCGAACGGGCTGTTGAACACCTCCACGTTGATCTCGAAGTTACCGTCCATGGAGATCCGGTCAATGTTCGTGGTGCCGACCGTGGACCAGATGCCGTCCACCGTCATGGTCTTGGCGTGGATCATCGCCTCGCGGTAGAGGAAGATCCGCACCCCGGAGGCCAGCAGATCCTTGTAGTAGGGTCGGCCCACCCAGTCGGCAACGATGTGGTTAGAGTACTCGGGGACGAGCACCCGCACGTCCACCCCGCGCCTGGCGGCGGAGGTGAGGGAGTGGAGGATGCCGGCGTCGGGAATGAAGTAGCCCATCGTGATGTAGACACGGTGGTAGGCCCGGTCGATCGCGCCCAGGTAGGAGGCGCGCACGGGGTAGGACTTGAAGGCGGGCACATTCTGGGTGGCGATCACCTTCGACGACCAGTGC
>JALEWQ010000029.1 GCA_022783305.1 Trueperella sp.
AGGCGGCTGGTCGTTGCGGCGCTCGCCGCCCTCATGCTGGGTATACCCGGTGCCGGCATTCTTTCCGGCCTCGCTTGGGCGAGCCCGGAGGACTCGGCCACCTCCGGTGCCGCCGCGCCCTCCACCGTGACGATCACCGACCTACCCGCCGTCCTCGAGCCGGGCGAGAACCTCGTGGTGTCCGTGGACGTGACGAATGCCGGCGACGAGCCGCTCGAGCTGACCTCTGTCGACCTGCGCGCTCAGTCCACCACCTCCATCTCCGAATTCGCCCTCCACCGCTGGATGAGCGACCTCACGCCCTCGACTCCGGTCGCCCGCGCCACGATCAGTCGAAGTCTCGCACCCGGCCAGACCAGCACGCTCCGCCTCAGCTTTCCCGACGCCGAGCTGCCTTGGCCCACAGGCGAGTTCAACTGGGGCCCGCGCGGCATCGAGATCGCCGTCAACACCGACGCGGGCACAATCGGCGCCGACCGCACGATGATCGTCGTGGCCTCCTCCGCCGACGTCACGCCGTACCCGACCACCGCCGTCGTGCCCATCTCCGCCCTCACCTCCGAGCCGGTCAACCGCCTTCTCGACGACCGGGCCCGCGCCGACGGCGCGGCCCCCGACAACCCGACGCAACCAGCCGAGCCGGCACAACCAGCCGAGCCGGCACAACCAGACATCTCGAAGCGGGTGGCGGCCTGGGACATCGCGGGTGTTACACTCGCCGTCGACCGCGAGTTGGAGGCAAGCCCGCGCCACGCCACCCGCGCCGCGCTACCCTCCTATGACGCCGACATCACCGCCCTGCGCGCTCTCGGCCTCACCGACCAGGCCCGCCGGCTCGGCGAAAACGCCGTCTTCCTGCCCGTCTCACCACCGGCGGAAGAGGACATCACCTTCGCGCAGAGCCTCGGCATGACGGTCCTGATCCCCGACGCTGACTACGCGCCCTTCTCCGTCCTCACCTACACACCCAGCGCCGTCACCACCTTCAACGAAGAGACGGTGCTCGCCACGAACTCCACGATCTCCACCACGCTCGAGGGGCGATTGAGCGTCCCCGGCAGGGAGGACATCGCGCTCGACGACCTCGACATGCGCCAAGTCGCCGTCGCCCTGTCCGCCGTCCACCAGCGCCAACGCCCCAACGATCCGCGCCCCTACGTCATCGCCGTGCCGCGCGCCGCGAACGACGCCGCCCGCGAGGCCGTCTCCGCGGTCCTCGGCGCTAACTGGACCACGGCGTCGTCGGTAAGCACCCTGCTCAGCCTCATCCCCGACGGCACCGAACGCGTCCTCAGCACCCCCACGTCCGCCCCCGCGGGCACGCTGACCAAGAACGACGCCGCGGCCATCGACTCCTCGCTCGCCGCCTTCTGCGCCGTTGCCGCCATCTTCGACGACGCCGACGCCAAGATTGCCGCCGCCACCGCGGGCGCCGACCAGCTCACCTCCGTGTCCTGGCGTGAGGACCCCGCGGGGCGCGGCGCCCAGATCCGCGCGATCGCGCCCACGAAGGAACAGCTCGAGTCGATCCACGTCACCACCACCTCCACCATCAACCTCATTTCGGAAAGCTCCTCGCTGCCCGTGCAGGTGACCAACGACTTCGACCAGCCGGTCACGGTGACGGTTCACCTCGACGTGCCCGACATCCGCCTGCGCGCCCCCGCCCCGGTGGAGGTGACCCTCCCGGCGTCGTCGACCACCACGGTCTCGGTGCCCGTGGAAGCCCATGGCTCGGGCAACCTCGACGTCGAGGTAACGGTGACGAACGCGCAGGGCACGCTCGTCGGTGCCGCCGACGTGTTGCGCGTGCGCGTCCGAGCGGACTGGGAGAACGTCGGCACCGTCGTCGTCGCCGGATTCGTGGGACTCATCTTCGTCATCGGCCTGGTGAAGTCGGTGCGCGATGGGCGCCGTTCCAAGCCCGTGCCGCCCGACGATTTCGTCGCCGCAGCGAAGCGTTCGTGAGGCGATGGCGGTAGACTTTGGCAAAGTAGTAAGAGGGAGTGAGACGTGAACACATACGCGCAGGCTGGTCAGCGGATCGTGGACCGCTTCGACCTGTTGTACCCCTACGAGTATCAGCCCAGTGATCACGCGAGCGTCTGGGTAGCGCGCGACGTCGTTCTGTCGCGGCACGTGCGCGCCATCGTCGTCGATCCGGACTCCGCGCGCGCCCAGGCCACGATCGACGCCGCGCACCGCGCCTCCCTCGTGGCCGACCCGCACCTGGTTTCCATCGTGCAGGTAGACTCCGAGGATCTGGCCATCATCACCGAGATCCCGCCGGGAAAGCCCCTTGCCCAGCACCTGATCGGCACGCCGCTACCGCCCGAGCAGGTCGCCGCCATCATGGGCGAAACCTCGAGCGCCATCGCCGCCGCCGCCCGCCGCGGGGTCCGCCACCTGCACTGCACGGCGGACACGATCTTCCTTACCCAGGAGGGCGACGTGATCGTCGACGGCCTGGGGGTTTACGGCGCGCTCGCCGGAGCCGACACGTCGAAGGACCGCGCCGACCTCGACCGCGACGAGGCTCGCGGGCTGACGGTGCTGTGCGCCTCGCTGTTGTTGGGCCGCGGCTTCCCGGAGCCCGCCAAGCACGACGCCGTCATCGCCGAAGCCCTCCTCCTCGACCTGCCCCCCGTACTCGATTCGCTCCTATCCCGCGAGAGCCAGGGCCAGGGAGCCGCGTCGCCGGCCGACCTGACCCGCGCCCTCGTGCCGTGGAAGGAGATCGACGTCGCGACGCTCCCCGCGCCCGCGGCAGCGCCTGAGGCGGAGGCGGTTCCGAGTGTTCCCGACATTCCGCTCATCCCGGTTGTGGCGCCAAAGCCGGCGCATCCCAAGTGGCCGGCGCTCCGGCCCGACGACGCCGCAGACCCCGCGGCTGGCGAGCCCGCACATGGTGACCCCGCAACCGAAGAATCTGCGGAAGCGGCAGCGCCGGAGGCGGGCGAGACGCTCGCGACGGATGTGACTCCGGCGGGCGAGGCCACAGAGGAGATACCCGCCACCGGGGAAGCCGAGGCAACCAACGACGACCCCGCCGCGGGTGAGGCCCGGGCCGATGGCAGCGGGGGCGTTGCCGCGCCGGCGAACGAGGAGCAGGCTCGCCAGCCCGCCGAGACGACGGCCGAGGCGGCTCACGTCGTCGACGAGGTGCTTGGCCTGAACGGGGAGGGCAAGCTCTCCTCGCCCGTCGAGTGGCCCGGACTCCCCACGCAGCCGGACGAGCCAAAGGCCGGACCCAAGCGCGTGAGCGTCCTCGATTCCGCGATCACCGAGACCGAGCGCATCACCCGCACGAGCATGTCAGACCAGGGTGCCGAGCCTGCACCCACCACCGAGCCGGTTGCGGCCGCCGAGCCGCCCACGGAGCCGCTTGCCAAGCCGGCTCACACCGATCTGGCCGGGTTGATGCCAGCCGCAGCCAAGCCCGCAGCTGACGCCGCCACGTCCGCCGCCGCCCCCAAGCCGACCTTGGCGGAGTACGAGCGCGAGCGCAAGAAGAAGCTTGACGTGTCCAAGGTTGTGCTGCCGCTCTTCATGATCGGCGTCGTGTTCTTCGGTTGGCTGGGGTTGCGCACTCTGACGGCTCCGGTCTCCGAGGTCACCCTGATGGATCCGGACACGAACCTGGCCGCGACGAACGAGGCGACACCGACGCCGAAGCCCACCGAAGCCGAGCCAACACCGACGCCGAAGCCCACCGCCGCCCCGGCCATCGCCACGGCCGCGCTGGTCAGCCCGGATGCCGGCCTGCTTCGCGGCACGGATCCGGCCACCCAGGACAACCCGAGCAGTGTCCCGCTTGCGGTGGACGGCAACGCGGAGACGAGCTGGAAGTCGTGGACGTACACCTCGCCCGACATGTCGCCCATGTCTGGAATCGGACTCTACGTCGAGCTCAAACAGGAAGCGACCATCACCGAGGTCACGCTCGACACTGCGGGCAACTCCGGCGGGAATATCCAGATCCGCGACACCGTTAAAGAAGCGCCATCGGCAGGAAAGGTTCTCGCCGAGGGCCCCGTGGATGGCAGCACCACGTTCACGCTCAGTGAGCCGCTGACCGCCACGAGCTTCATCATCTGGATAACCGAGCTCCCTAAGAACAGCTCGGGAGAACCACAGATCATCGTGTCCGAGATTCATGTGAAGTAGAAACGAGGAAGAGTGACCATTCACGACGTCGTCATCGTCGGCTCCGGCCCCGCCGGATGGACCGCCGCCATTTACACGGCCCGCGCCGGCCTCAAGCCCGTCGTCATCGCCGGCGCTGTCAGCGCCGGCGGCGCCCTTATGCAGACCACCGAGGTGGAGAATTTCCCCGGCTGGCCCGAGGGCATCCTCGGCCCGGAGCTCATGGAGAAGTTCCAAGAGCAGGCCGAACGCTTCGGCGCCGACCTACGCTACGAGGACGCCCTGTCCATGAAGCTCGACGGCGAGGTCAAGGAGATCGTCACTGACGAAGACACCTACCGGGCCAAGACCGTCATCCTTGCCCTCGGCTCCGAATACAAGAAGCTCGGCCTGCCCGGCGAGGAGGAGCTATCCGGCAAGGGCGTGTCCTACTGCGCCACGTGCGACGGCTTCTTCTTCCGCAACCAGGAGATCGCCGTCGTCGGCGGAGGGGACTCGGCCGTCACCGAAGCCCAGTTCCTCTCCCGCTTCGGCGCCACCGTCCACGTCATCCACCGCCGCGATCAGTTGCGCGCCTCCCAGATCATGGCCGACCGCCTACTCGGGAACGACAAGGTGAAGATGCACTGGAACAGTGTCGTCGAGTCGATCAACGGCTCGTCCAAACTGGAGTCTCTCACGTTGCGCGACACCCTGACGGGGGAGACCCGTGAGCTGCCCGTGACCGGCCTTTTCGTGGCGATCGGCCACGAGCCGCGAACGGCCTTCATCAAGGACCAGGTCACGCTCGACGAGCGGGGCTACATTAGCGTCGCCGAACCGAGTACCGCCACCAGTGTCCCGGGCGTGTTCGCCTGCGGCGACGTCGTCGACTCCCGCTACCAGCAGGCGATCACCGCCGCGGGCCAGGGTTGCAAGGCCGCGCTCGACGCCGAGGCATACCTCGCGGCGCTGGCCGACTGACGCCGTCGCCGGGATTCCAGTCCCGGCACCCTGTGGACATTCGCGCGCACGGGCCGCGTGACGTGGTAGCGTCAACGACGGAGAGGAATAACGATGAACGAGCGCATCGCGAGCAAGCTTGCCGCAACCGGATCGGGCACGCGCCTGGATTCGTGGTTTGACCGTTATGCGGACCGGGCGCTCGGCATGCGCCAGTCCGAGACCCGATCCCTGTTCGCCGTGGCGAACCGCCCGGAGGTGGTCTCGCTCGCGGGTGGCATGCCGAACATCGATGGCCTTCCGCTGGACTTCCTGGCGGAGATGACCGCCAAGCTCATCCGGGAGCGCGGCACCCAGGTGTTGCAGTACGGCAGCGGCCAGGGCGAAGAGGAGCTACGGGAAATGATCGTGGAGGTCATGCGCCCGGAGGGCATCCGCGCCCACCCGGATGACATCGTGGTCACCACCGGTTCCCAGCAGGCGCTCGAGCTCGTCACCCAGATCTTCATCAACCCTGGCGATGTGATCCTCGCTGAGGCTCCCAGCTACTTGGGAGCACTCGGCGTTTTCCGCGCCTACCAGGCCAACGTTGTTCACGTACCGCTCGACAAGGACGGCCTCATCCCGCAGGCGCTTGAGGAGACGCTGACCAAGCTGGAGAATGAGGGACGCGAGGTCAAATTCCTCTACACCGTGCCCAATTTTCATAACCCCGCCGGCGTGTGCATGTCGCTGGAACGGCGCCCTCAGATCGTGGAGATTTGCAAGCGCCACCACGTGCTCATCCTCGAGGATAACCCTTATGGGATGCTCGGCTTCGACGACGCGACGATGGTCCCGTTGCAGACCTTCAATCCCGACGGCGTGGTCTACCTCGGCTCGTTTTCCAAGACCTTCTCCCCCGGATACCGCGTGGGTTGGGCGTTGGCCTCGCACGCCGTCATCCAGCGTCTCGTGCTCGCCAACGAAAACGCGGTGCTCTCACCCACGAAGATGGGCCAGCTCTCCATTTCAGAATACCTACGCAGCTACGACTGGATGGCGCAGATCAAGTCCTACCGCTCCATGTACCGCGAGCGGCGAGACGCCATGACGGCCGCCCTTGCCAAGTATCTGCCACAGTGTTCGTGGAACGTTCCCGAGGGCGGCTTCTACACGTGGGTGAAGGTTCCCGATGGCATCGACGCCAAGGCCATGCTTCCGCGCGCCACCACCAATCTGGTCGCCTACGTGTCCGGCACGGCCTTCTATGCTGACGGGCAGGGCCGCGATCACATGCGCCTGTCCTTCTGCTACCCCACCCCCGAGCGGATCGAGGAGGGCGTGCGGCGCCTGTCCACCGTTCTCGAGGCCGAACTCGACACCGTCCAGATGTTCGGCAACCCCAACCGCCACACCAACTCCGGCGTCGAAGCGCCGGACTCGAACCTAAGGTAGGTAATCATGGGCCCGATGACCGTCGCCGTGCTCGCGGGTGGCCTCACCCACGAGCGCGAGATCTCGTTGCATTCCGGACGCCGAGTCGCCGATTCGTTGCGCAACTCCGGTATCCAGGTCAAGGTTCTCGACGTCGACGCCCAGCTTCTCCAGCGCCTCGACGCGATCGAGCCCGACGTCGTGTGGCCGCTCGTGCACGGTTCCATCGGCGAGGATGGCTCCCTGCAGGACCTGCTCGTGCTGGCAGGTTATCCATTCGTAGGCTCGGAGGCTTTCGGGTGCCGGCTCGCATCGGACAAGTCCGTGGCCGCGTCGGTTCTCGCGCGCGCCGGGCTGCGCGTGCCCGACTCGCTCGCCTTGCCCCAGAGCCTCTTCCGCGAGGTTGGCGTTGGCAACATCCTCAACTTGGTTGAGCATCGATTCGATTTCCCCCTGGTTGTTAAGCCCACCAAGGCAGGTTCGTCGATGGGCTTGTCGATCGTCGCCGACCGCGCTGCGCTTCCCGGGGCGATGGTCGATTGCTTCGCCTATGGGGACGTCGCCCTCATTCAGCAGCACATCGCCGGGCGCGAGTTCGGCGTCGGCGTGGCCGACTTGGGGGATGGACCGCGCGCCCTGCCGCCGGTTGAGGTGCGGGCTTCCGGCCCCTACGACTACGATGCCCGTTATAACCCCGGCCGGGTGGAATACCTCATCCCGGATGAGGACGACGACGTCACCCGAGTTGTCAGCCAGATGGCCGAGGAGGTTCACCAGGCGCTCGGCCTACGCCACCTGTCCCGCACGGACGTTATGGTCGACGCCGACGGGCAGGCATGGTTCCTCGATGTCAACATCGCCCCCGGCATGAGCGAGACGTCGATCTTCCCACAGGGCGCTGCCGCCTTGGCCCGCCGCCAGGGTCGTTCGCTCGATGACGTCTACCTCGACATCCTCACCACAGCGGCGCACTCGGCCGATGCCGCGCACGCGGTGGAGGCCGCCGACGCCTAGATCGGGGCCCGGACTGGCGCCTTGGCCCGCCCCTTGTCGCGGCCGTGTTTTCGGCGAGCGTGTTCGCGGCGTCGTCAGCCGTCGGTTTCAGCTCCGCTCTCTGTCCTGATCGTGACGGCGTCCTCTGCCAAGCCGTCGAGGATTCTGTTGAGGTCGTCGATCGTGGCAAACTCGATGGCGATCTTTCCCTTCGTTGCACCCATGTTGACCTTGACCCGCGTATTGAAGCGGTCCGAGAGGCGGCCCGCGAGTTCATTGAGCTCCTCGGTGTAGCGTCCGCGCCGCGGTCCGCGCGCGCGCGAAGGCGCGTTGTCCTCCCCGAGCGCCACGATTTCTTCGACCTGGCGGACCGAGAGTCCCTCCGCCACAATGCGCTGAGCTAGGCGTTCCATCGCCGCCGGGTCGAGCAGCCCGAGTAGGGCCCGGGCGTGGCCCGCCGACAGGACACCGGCCGCTACCCGCCGCTGTACGAGAGGGGGGAGCTTGAGCAGGCGCAGAGTGTTGGAGATCTGCGGGCGCGAACGCGCGATCCTGCGCGAGAGCTCTTCCTGTGTGCACTGAAAGTCGTCGAGAAGCTGCTGGTAGGCGGCCGCCTCTTCGAGCGCGTTGAGGTTGGCGCGATGGAGGTTTTCAAGGAGCGCGTCGCGCAGGAGGTCGGCGTCGTCGGTGTGCCGGACGATCGCCGGGATCGTTTCCTTGCCCGCGCGCTGGGAGGCTCGCCAGCGACGCTCTCCCATGATGAGCTCGTATTGGGCGTCCGGGTTTGCTGGATCGGGTTCGGACAGCCTGCGGACGACGATCGGCTGAAGCACACCGACCTCGGCGATGGAATCGGCGAGCTCCTGTAGGTCGTCCTCGTCGAAGACCTCCCTCGGCTGACGGGTATTGGGGATGATGGCGTTCACCGGGATGTCGCCGAAGGTGGCTCCGGGAACCGGAAGAAGGCTCCCCGTCGACGCCGCGTCTGGGGCCGCCGTTTTGCCGACAGCATTCGTCACACCGTCCGCTGGGTTCTCATCCCCCGCGGGCGCGGTCTTGGTGGAAGTCGGGCCATGTGCCTTGCTGGCTGCAGCGCGGGTCGTCTTGGCTCCCGGCTTCGTATCCGCCTTGGCGCGCTTCTGCGCCTTCGCCTGGGAGGCCTTCGCCTCACCGCCCGCGCGATCGTCCGTTTTGCCCGGTACTTGTGCGGCGGAGCGCTTCTCTTCTTCGTGCTCTTCCGCCTCCGGCTCGACCTTTTTCGGTGAGCTAAAGAAGACGTCGGTTGCCCGGCTGCGCGGTTCCTTTTGTTCCTCGGGGAACAGTGCACCAAGTCCGCGTCCGAGAGCTCTTCTCTTATCAGCCATTGTTACCTCCGGTTGGCGATCTCGTGTGCGGCGGCGAGGTAGGCGACGCCCCCGGCCGAGCGCGGGTCATACGTCAGTACCGTCTGCTCGAAGCTGGGCGCCTCCGAGATCTTAACGTTGCGCGGGATCTCCACCTCGAGCGTTTCTTCGGGAAAGTGCTCGCGCACGTCGGCCGCAACGTCCTGGGAAAGGTTGGTGCGCTTGTCGAACATGGTGAGCACGATCGTTGAGATGCGCAGCTCCGGGTTTGCCGACTCCTTGACCATGTTGATCGTGTTGACTAGCTGCGTGAGCCCCTCGAGCGCGTAGTACTCCGTCTGTATGGGGATGAGGACCTCACGGGCAGCGATGAGCGAATTGAACGTGAGCAGACCGAGGCTCGGCGGGCAGTCGATGATGATGTAATCGACGTCAAGATCCGCCGCCTCGATCGCGTCCTTGAGCCGATATTCTCGGCGAAATTCCGTGATAAGCGCGACCTCGACCGAGGACAGCTCGATTGTGGACGGAACGACCTTGAGGTTGACGATATCCGGGCACTGATACGCAACGTCGTTGATCGTCTTCTGCCCTGTCATGACGTCGTATAGCGAGGCGGTTCCGCTGGCATGGGGGGTCCTCAGCGCCGTGGACGCATTACCCTGAGGATCCGCGTCAATGACGAGGACCTTGAGCCCGCCGAGCGCGAGGCCGGCGGCCACATTCACCGCGGTTGTCGTCTTCCCAACGCCACCTTTTTGGTTTGCTACGGCGATGATACGCGTCTGCTCAGGCTTCGGCAGTTTCTTCTTCCGCAGCCCTCTCAGTGTCCTCCGATCCCGGACGAGCTCCGCACCGAGCGGCGACGATTCATCCGTAAACTGGTCTTCGAAGGTACGCTTGACTGGCTCTGCGCCACGGCGTCGTTCAGCTTGAAGTCTCGGATCTGCCACATTCGCTCCTCGGGTCGCTAGGCTTCTATTCTAGCGAAGTCCTCCGACAATCTCCCTCTCTGGCTCCTACCAGTGATGTTTCACGTGAAACATCGATGCCGACATGGCGCGGCGAGAACCTCGGTAGACGATAGTGGCAGTCGGCAAAGGGAATAGCCCAGACCGAACCACTCGCGATATCCTTCAAATGTTTCACGTGAAACACCGAGCGAAGTGCGGGAACGTCCAACGAATCAAAGGTTGAGGGTCTATCGGTGACCCAGGTCGGCCGTTGATCCGGGCAA
>JALEWQ010000037.1 GCA_022783305.1 Trueperella sp.
CACGGTGATTCTTCTTTGTGGTGTTGCTGCATCTGGTTATGTGACGTGGGTTTACATGCCGGGGTCTGCCGCTTGCCACAGGCGCGCCTCTGTGTCCAAGACGCTCGGCTAGGAACTTCGGCACCGTCCCGGCCGCGCCCGTCACCGAGATAGTCAGGCGGTTCCGCCATTGATCATCCGGCAACCTCCGGGCTCGTGATACGATCCCGTGAGCCTATATCGGGTGTTGATCAGGTCGATACCCAGCGCCCATGCCTGCTTGCGGTCGAGGGCCGGGGCGTTGACGTCGGCGTCGTTGGCGATGACCAGGCCAGCGGCGGCACGAATGTCGGCATCGGCCTCAGTCTTGCCCTGCTCAACGATGAGCGTGGTCGCGGTCAGGTACTTCGACCAGGTGCTGACCGGGTTATCCGTGAGCGGGTTGACCCGGTGGTAGAGGCCAAGGTCAGAGCACGAGACAGGGTGGTGTTCTTCGCCGGGGCCATATCACGGTCAATGATGTCGGCCTGAAAGACCTCATCCTTCCACATGAACTCAAGATCGGCGTTGTGCTTTTCAAGAGCACCGATGCGGGCAAGGGCTTTTTCAAGATCCCCGGAGGCACCTTCAAGCTCGGTGATTCGTGTCTTGAGTTGGGAGACCTGGGCCCGGTTAGCTTTGGCGCGGTCTTCCCATTTACGTGCCTCGGCTTTCCAATCCGTTTCCTGTGCAGGAGCAGAATCGGTGCCGGGAGCTTGTGGAGTCTCGGCCTCATCAGTGGCCTCGGTCGTGTCGGTGTGCTGTGTGTCAGCCATCTTGTGTGTTTCCTTCCCGTGCGGGTCCCACCCCGTGCGGGATGGCAAAACAAAACCCCACCAGCAATGGTGGGGCAAAAACTAGGTGACGCCAGCGGCTAGGCGGCCTGGTTGCGCTGGCGGTGTTTAGCGATCCAGCCGAGCGTACGCTCAGTCAACTCAGAGTCCCAACCAGCACGAACCTCGGCCTCGATGTCATCAAGAAGTTTGTCAGGCACATCAATGCTTTCGAGAAGAGTGAACTGAAGAAAACCGTCGATTGCGAAATAGTCGTCTTGTTGTTCAAAATCTCCTTGAATGGCAAACACCGCTCCATGGGAAAGTTGGGGGTAATAGCCGGACGTGATGTCCTCTAAGATCTCTTCGTACTTACCCATTTGTCACCTACCATCCTTCCCCACTTCTCGGTATGCGCTTCTCAACACGCCTTGATACATCATTGTAGAACACCCCGTGTCCTCCAACCGGATAATAGGTGCGAAAGTTTTCAAAAGAATCGCCGAGAGCTTCAATTTGTACTAGGACACCATCAATAACCCGGGCCGCATATCGTCGGTCGCCTTCAAATCGTACTGCGGTGGGGTTTGCCCACGTCTCAGCAAGAACCAAGTCGATGTCGTCGTCGGACCAGCGTTCAGGGAACTCGGTCTTGCCCGGTATGTTCTGGCCGTAGGCGTGACCACCGTTCCACTGGCCAGAACGCTTGCCCGGATGGCCGAAGAGTGTTTTCTGGCGAGCGGCCTGATCCCACCACGACGGGCGGGGTGCCTGCGAGTCCTTGAGGTCCTCAAGCCACGTCACCCCACCCCACGGCCCGGCTGCGCGGCTTGAGCTTTCCGACGGTCGGTAACAACATCATCAATCGTGGCACCCAGCCGCTAGAACGGTTTGTACTCCGCTAGGTAGAGTTTCTCGAAGTCATAGCCAGGATTCTCACCCTCCCAGCGCACCTTCATAGGCGCAGAACCATTTCATAAGTGCCGAACCATCAGAGACTCAGGTTCCGCGTAACTGGCACTATGTCATAAGCTCGCCCGTCATGGAACCGGTTTTAGACTTGGTCAGCCATTTTTGGTGGGGTCTCGAACGTGCGAAACGTGCAGCTAGGCGGCCTGGTTGCGCTGGCGGTGTTCAGCGATCCAATTGAGCGTACGCTCAGTCAACTCAGGGTCCCAACCACCACGAACCTCAGCCTCGGTAACATCAAGAAGCTCATCGGGAATTTCTACGCCATCAAGCAAAGCAAACTGAAGAAAGCCATCAAGTTCCCAAGACACTTCGCCCGCAACCTGATCACCCTCAATAGAGTCTCGATAAATACCACCTAGCTTGGGAAGGATCTCAACACGATAACGTTCCAACAGCGGTTGGAAGCCTACACCTTGAACCATCCGTTCTTCTCCTTCTTCCAACTGGGGTCTATCCCCCTATGATAGTTCCCTTCAAGTGAATTTTCTATTACTCCCTTGCCGCCCTCGGGATAAGCTGCTCTGAAGGACTCATAGTCCGCCCCGTACGCGGAAACACGGACGAGCACACCATCAACAATTCGGCGCGTCTCTCTTCGATCTCCGACGAGCTTAACCATTTCTGGGCTGTTCCATGTGAGGATGATGGCTTTCCGAACATCGTCGTCAGTCCACGATTCGGGAAACTCAGTTTTGTTTAGCCAGCCTTTTCCGTGCTTGTGACCGCCATGCAGAGCCGCTCTACCTCTCCTGTCAACCCAGATAACACCGTTCATGACCTTATCCAGGACACTGTCAGTCAACCAGTCAGGTACATCCATGCCCTCAACCGACGGAATCACCGGTGGTTTCTTCTCACCACTACCAGCACCAGTGGCAATCTTTGGCTTGTTGTTCTTTGATCCTTTCGGCCTACCCGGCCGCCCCGCAGGTTTGGCTTTAACCCTCGCCTCTCGCCGCCTACGGGTAACATCAGTAATCTTGTCACTCGGCCGCCAGAACGGCTTATACTCCTCCAAATAGAGCTTCTCGAGGTCATAGCCAGGACTCTCACCCTCCCAGCGCACCTTCATAGGCGCAGAACCATCAGGGACTCAGGTTCCGCGTAACTGGCACGATGTCATAATCACACCCGTCATGGAACCGGTTTTCGGCTTGGTCAGCCATTTTTGGTGGGGTCTCGAACGTGCGAAACGTGCAACTAGGCGGCCTGGTTGCGCTGGCGGTGTTTAGCGATCCAGCCGAGCGTACGCTCGGTCAACTCAGGGTCCCAACCACCACGAACACTTGCCTCGGTGATATCAAGAAGCTCATCAGAGATCTCTACGCCGTCAAGCAATGAGAACTGAAGAA
This sequence comes from Trueperella sp., assembly GCA_022783305.1. GTDB lineage: Bacteria > Actinomycetota > Actinomycetes > Actinomycetales > Actinomycetaceae > Trueperella > Trueperella abortisuis. The sequence continues at coordinate 3,116 of JALEWQ010000037.1, forward strand.
AATCATCAATCTCCATCGCCGGGTCAACAGCCATACGATCAGAATCAATGAAAATGCGAGAACCCTTGCTCAACGCATCATAAAAGGGGGCATAGAGAGTAGTTAACCCTCTGATTCCTACGGCTTCAACCATCCTTATCCCTCACTATCCCAACCAGAAACATCGGCTACTTCGATCCTACTGAAATGGCCTTGAGCATGACCAGGTATGGGTGCCGTCGTCCATACATTGTGTTTTGCCTCCTTACGGGCATCAAAAAAGCCACCACCAAGGGGCAGGCCAAATGGGTAAAACAAAACCCCACCAGAGATTGGCGGGGTCAAGAACATTTTGTGCGATGATTACGCATTCTTGGGTGCGCGAGAATTTGCGAGCGCCGTCGTAATCAAGCTCTTCGAGCTGTTCTCCAGTAGGTGGCCGATAGTCCAGTTTACTCTTGGCATATTCCTGAAGCGTGCTAGGCGGAACCATGCTCACATATACCGCAGCAACACCGAATGGCCCCGCAATGTCATCCATATAACCAACCGGCGTATCAACTGGACAACGATCCATGATCTCTTGCACTTCCTCGACAGTATAGCCTTCGAAGAATAGCGAGAACTTCTTGCTCTTATTCATTGATCCAGTACACCACCTTCCCCGACGGCCCCATACCAATCACGATATGATGACCGTGCCCGTACCTCATCACGTGTCTTTCTAACGCTCTACTCAACCTATCATCATCTGCACCGGTGTTCACTAAGAAGGCAAGGTTAGCTGACTGCATTCGACTCCCAGCAGTATTGTCGGTGAAGGTCTCGATTTTGAGAGCTGTTTCCGATTGCCGTTTCAGTTCAATTGTCAGTTCTGATCCGGCAACGAACGCATCTGGTGATTTGCGATCATGGCCGCGCACCTTGTCAGCCGTTGCGATTGAACGAAGGCGAATCCCAAGTCGCTTCTCAAGCTCTGCGGCGACGGCTGCAGAATCTTTGTCGAAGAATTTCCATGGGTCTTCCTCCGGGGCGATGCGAGCACTTTCAATACTTGATAACGACGGCGGATCAAAGTTTCTTCGCGGCTTAGTTGGAACTGCTCGCACGCGCTGCGCTCTCTTACTGGTCTGCAACGCTTGAACGAGAATGGCATCATCTGATGCCCCGGACGGCCCAGCATGCGTGATCTTGGGTGGCTTGGCCCCGCCGCCACCGCTGCCCGTGGCGCGGGCGAGCCGGATAGTCTGACGTTTACGCTGGTTGGCCTCGCGCGCTTTGACCCACGCCGGTGAACGGAACTGTGAGTCCTTGGCGAACACGCCGTCGTTAAACAAGCCCGGGTCGTTGCGCCGCATGCGTGCCAGAATCTGGTTTTCGCCGGCAGCCGTACGCGCCCACGAACGCCCGAACTCTTCTTCAGCATCCAAGGCCGCCTGCATGGGCGGCGTCCGGGTAGTCCTGTTGTGTGGTGCTTCGGCTAGTTCGTGGCTGCCCGACCCGTCTTGTCAGTTAAGGCACAAGGGCGTGACCGGTGATGGCCCCGTCCGGAACTGATGGTTGTCTAGCCGCATCCCGCAGAGGCCTTCACTTGCCAACCCTCACACCAACCCTCACAACCTGCCCGGAAACTCCTCCGCTGCGGCGAATCGGTGGGGCGAAGGTAGGGGCCACGGTCACGTCTCCGCTGCACGGGGTGATGAGGGCTTACGACGAACGAGTGCGGACCTCCATGGTCAGAGGGCAGTACCGCCCGTGGTATCTCGAGCAGGCCTGCCGAAGCCTCAGTCGTGATTCTCTCGACGTCTGTAATGTGCTAGTGCCAAAGATCACTTCGAGGTACTATTAAGTCAATACTATTCAAAAGCCGCATAACGGCTTGGGCAGGAGCAAGATGTCCACACTCGATATTGACAAAGCATTAGACGCGATTACCGACTGGCAGGAGGAGTCATACATCCACCTGCACCAGAATCCCGAACTTTCCATGCAGGAAACAGAAACCTGTGACTTCATCGAAGCCGAGCTGGAAAAGCTGGGCTACCGGGTGCAGCGGATCGGTGGGGGAGTCGTTGGTGTCCTAGAAAACGGTGAGGGGGCAACAGTTCTCTTCCGAGCCGACATTGACGCCCTGCCAGTTAAGGAAAGCACTGGTTTGGAGTACGCCTCGACGATTACTCGAACCGACGAAAACGGCAACGAGGTGCCTGCGATGCACGCCTGCGGCCACGATTTCCACATCATGGCCAACCTCGGTGCCGCTCGCGTCCTCTCCGAAAACACCGATGCTTGGAGCGGCACCCACATCGCACTGTTCCAGCCCGGTGAGGAGACGGCGGCCGGAGCCAAATCCATGGTCGAGGACGGCCTGGTAGATAAGCTGCCCAAGCCCGACGTCGCTCTGGGTCAGCATGTCCTGGCCGGCCCAATGCGGTCGGGGCAGGTTGGCACGCATGCCGGGCCCATTCTTTCCACCGGCGCTTCAATCAAGGTGACTTTGCACGGCAAGGGCTCCCACGGTTCGATGCCGCACCTGGGCGTGGATCCGGTGGTTCTGGCATCGGCTATCGTCCTGCGGCTGCAGACGGTGGTCTCGCGTGAGATCAACCCGTTCGACATGGCCGTGCTGACGGTAGGCTCGGTTCAGGCCGGATCGAAGTCGAACATTATTCCCGACTCGGCGCAACTCCTGATTAATATCCGTGCTTACGACATGGCCGTTCGTGAGCAGCTACTGGCAGGCATCAAGCGCGTCGTCGTCGCTGAATGCGAAGCCGCCAACTGCCCTCAGGCTCCCGAGTTTGAGCTCTACGATTCCTACCCGCTGACCGACAACGACGTCGAGACTACCGAGAAGGTGACGAAGGCGTTCGTCGATCACTTCGGCGCGGATCGTGTGATGGACTGCGGCGAGGTATCCGCGTCGGAGGATTTCAGTTTCATCCCTGACGCGTTCGGCGTCGACTACTGCTACTGGGGCTTTGGCGGTTTCGAAGCCGGAGCCCAGACCTACCCCAACCACAACCCCGCGTTCGGGCCGGTCATGCAGCCGACTCTGCGCACGGGAACCGAAGCGGCGATTGTCGCGTGCCTGGCATGGCTGAAGGAGTGAATGATGACAACTACGACCGAAAAAACCGGCTACCAGGGCACTGAGAAGCTGCTTTGGGGCATTGTGCTTGCGGTGGTGACGTTCTGGCTGTTTGCCGGTACCGCGGCCACCGTTGCGCCGAACATCATGGCTGACATCGGTACAGACAATATCGATGCGGCGGGCATGAATCTGGCGGTGTCGATCACCGGCCTGTGCTCGGGCCTGTTTATGGTGCTGATGGGCGGTCTCGCCGACCGGATCGGGCGTGTCAAGATTACGCTCATTGGCATTGTGTTGAACGCTACCGGTTCGTTGCTCACCGTCTTCGCCTCGGGTGGCTTGGCGCTCCCGCTACTGCTGTCCGGTCGCGCGATTCAAGGCCTCGGAGCGGCCTGTATCATGCCGGCTTCGATGGCTCTGGTGAAGGCGTATTGGGATGGCCCTGCCCGTCAGCGTGCGGTGTCGATGTGGTCCATTGGTTCGTGGGGTGGCTCAGGCCTGGCCGCGATCTTCGGTGGTTCCGTCGTCAACTTCGTAGGCTGGCGAGGCATCTTCATCGCATCGATCATCATCTCGGCCATTGCGTTCGTGATGATCCTCGGTACTCCTGAAAACAAGGTCGCCGAGCCTACCCACAAGAAGTTTGATGCGCCCGGCCTAGCACTGTTCATCGTTGGCACGCTTGGCCTGATGATCGTGCTGCTCTACGGTTCCAAGCTGGGCTGGTCCAGCCTCACCACGATTGGCCTGGCGTTGATGGCGGTCGTGGCATACGTCTTGTTCGTCCAGTGGGAGCGGAAGCAATCCAACCCGTTCATCGACTTCGCCCTATTCAAGAACACCACGTTCACCGGTGCCACGATCTCGAACTTCCTGGTCAACGGCACCATCGGCATGCTGATCATCAGCCAGCAGGTCATCCAGCTGGCGGGGCACAAGGCCGACGGGTCCCTGTACACGCCGTTTGATGCGGGTCTTCTCTCGCTTGGCTACGGTGTATGTATCATCGCTTTCATCCGAATCGGCGAAAAGCTGCTGCAGCGCTTCGGACCGCGCAAGCCGATGATCTGGGGCTGTCTGATCACCATCGTGTCGTGCGTGATGCTGATGATGACCCATCTGCTCATTGGACAGTACGTCATTCTCGCAATCATCGCCTACTGCCTCTTCGGCCTCGGCCTGGCCTTCTACGCGACGCCGTCAACCGATGCCGCGCTGGCAAACCTGCCTGCCGCCCAGGCCGGTTCCGGCGCTGGTATCTACAAGATGGCGTCCTCGCTCGGTGGTGCAATCGGCACCGCTATTTCGCTGGCGGTCTTCTACGGGCTGCAGGGCGCCGAGGTGCCTGACCTGATTGCCATGACCGGGCGCAGTGACAACGTCTCCCTACGACTCGCCGCGATGGTGGCACTCGGTGTTTCGCTGGTATTCCTGTTGACGGCGATCGTCTCCATCACCACCACCGTCCCGAAGGGCGGCGGATCTGCTAACGGATCCGAGGAAACTCCGGATCCTGAACCGCAGCTGCTTCCCGACGACGAGCGGCAAGAGATCCTTGATCAGCTGGCTAACCTCCCGATTGAGGAGCTAAGAAAGCTGGCTCGCTCCTAGTACGCTCAACACACGTAGATGTCGGGTGCATGAACCTCGCAAAAGGATTCATGCACCCGATGTCCCATTTACCACGGTGCTCAAAGGACAACGCGCAGGTCGCCCCACCAGAGTATCCAGGGCACTCAAGCTCCGTCACGGCCGTAGCGTTGTTGACTGTCTACAACGCTACATTGAGAGGCGCCGCATCGATTAGCCCCTTAACCTCGCGTCGAATTGCATCAGCCACTCCTCAAGCACGCGTTGATACTCTTC
>JALEWQ010000058.1 GCA_022783305.1 Trueperella sp.
GGAATGGCCACCCGCATCGGCATCGGCAACATCACGGGGGTGGCGCTCGCGATCATCCTGGGCGGACCGGGCGCACTGTTCTGGATGTGGCTCGTGGCGCTCATCGGCATGGCGACGGCCTTCGCGGAAGCCACGCTCGCCCAGATCTTCAAGTCCCGCCACCACGACGGCACCTTCCGCGGTGGCCCATCCAACTACATCCTGCGCGGGGCGAAGTCGCGCGCGCTGGCCGTGAGCTTCTCCGTGGCGATGGTGTTTTCCATGTTCATCGCCATGCCGATGGTGCAGGCGAACTCGATCGCCGGCGTCCTCGACGCCTCGCAGGGGGTTCCGGCCTGGGTGACGGGCACCGTCGTCGCGGTGCTGGCCGCCCTCGTGGTGCTGGGTGGCGTGCGCGGGGTGGCCCGTTCCACCGAGATCATCTCCCCGGCGATGGCGTTGGCCTACGTGCTCGTGGCGCTCATCGTGGTCGCGATGAACATTGGGCGCGTGCCGCAGTTCTTCGTGGACGTCTTTTCCTCGGCCTTCGGGCTTAACGAGGCGCTCGCCGGCACGGCCGGCGGAGTGCTGGCGGCGCTGGTCAACGGCATGCGTCGCGGCCTGTTCTCCAACGAGGCCGGCATGGGCACCAACCCCAACGCCGCCGCCACCGCCACCGTGGCGCACCCGGTCCAGCAGGGCCTGATCCAGTCCTTCGGCGTGTTCATCGACACCATCGTCATCTGCACCGCCACCGGCTTCATCATCATGACCTCCGGCGTGCTCGACCTTACGGTGCTCACCGCCGACGACGCCGGCCACCTGACGACCACGGCGATCACATCCACGATGGGGTCCTGGATGGCGTGGCCGGTGGCGATCATGATCTTCTCCTTCGGCTTTTCCTCCATCCTCGGCGCCTACGCCTACGGCGAGGCCAACCTCGTGTTCCTGCGGGCCCCGAAGTGGACGCTGACGGCGGGCAAGGTTTCGATCGTCGCGTTCTCCTTCGTCGGGGCCGTCCTAGCCCTGACTTTTGTGTGGGTGCTCATGGATCTGGCCATGTTCGTGGTGACGCTTCTGAACCTGATCGGCGTGCTGTCCCTGTCCGGTTGGGTGATGGCGGCGCTTCGCGACTACGAGCGTCAGCAGGTCGCCATCGCGCGCGACGGGTACGTCGCAGTTGACGTGGCCGGGGCTTGTTTGGCCGAAGGTGGTGCAGCAGGCGGGGTGCGCCGCGTCACCGAGCCGGTGTTCGTGCCGGCGAAGGCGGGGCTGCCGGGCACGCTCGAGGGCGACGTGTGGGATGGGGCGGTCAACTCGGCCAAGGCCTACGAGTAGCGAGGTTCGCACGTCCACCGGGCTGCGAGCCTCGCGGCGCGCGAGCCTAGCGGCGCCGCCCGCTCGTCGCTGGCGATAACGAGGCCAGCACGGTGATCGCGACGAGCCACAGGATGGCTGCTGCGATGGCGCTGGCCGGCGTGTGCGTGTAGAGAACGTGGTAGGGGCGCGGAGTCGAATCAGAGTTAAATCCGAAGCCCACGCACATCACGAGGCCCAGAAGCGGGAATGCCCACGCTCGCGCGTCTGCCCACATCGAGGCCGATAAGATCGCCAGCGCCTGGAACGTCAGCGTCGACAAGAGCAGGGTGATGAGCGAATCGTCGGTGATGGGACTTTCGAGTATGAACGCGTTGACGACGGGCCTCAGGCCGATGATGGCGAGGCACTGAAACGCGCACAGCGAGACAGTGACGGCGGTTCTCCATAGCCGAATCGGGGCGACAGCCAGTTGCTCCATGTCGGGGGTCACCGAATTGACGGTGACCATGCATAGAGCGCCCAGGAAGGGGCCGAGGAGGTAGGACAGCGGGGTCTCCCACCTGTAGTCAAACGAGGGGATCGAATAGGAGTGCGTGTAAAAGCCTTCGAAGACCACGATGAGGAGCAAGCTGGTCGCCGCCACCATGCCGAGGCGGCGGGTCTTTGCAAACAGCGCGATCGGCATTGCTATGCACGCTGCAGGAGGTCGATGTAGCGAGCTTCGAGGGCTGCCACGGAACGGTCGTTGCCCTCGATCAGCACGGCTGGTGACCCGTCGTAGACGAGCGTGCCCTTGGACAGCACAAGAAGATGATGCGCGCTCGATTCGACGTCCTCGATGAGGTGGGTGGACAAGATGATCGTCGAGTCGATTCCTGCGAGTAGCTTGCGGAAATGGGTGCGCTGTTCGGGGTCGAGCCCCGAGGTGGGCTCATCGAGAACGATGATGCCGGGCGTCCCGGCGATGGCGGCCGCGATGCCCGCCCGCTGGCGCATTCCTCCCGATAGCGTGCGGAGCTTCTGGGAGGTGGAATCGGTGAGGCCGACGTCGGCGATGGCGGCGGCCGCCGCGTCGTGAATCTGCTCCTTCGGATAGGTGCGCATCCACAGGTTATACTCCACGAACTCGGCAACGGTCAGGGCGCCGTCGGCAGAGAAATCTTGGGGCAGGAAGCTAAGCCTGGCCTGGGCCTGGCGCCGCGTTTTCTTGGTTCCCATGTCATTGCCCAAGACGGATACGGATCCTGAGGCCGGCGTGTAGAGTCCGATGATGGTCTTCAGAAGCGTCGTCTTTCCTGCGCCATTAGGTCCGAGCAGTCCGGTGATCTTTCCTGATGGCACCCGGAAAGATAACCCACTCAAGACGGTGTGCCTGCCGTATCGTTGGCTGAGGTTTGCCGAAACAATCGCGTCAGTATCCATTGTTGTCCTCCGGTGCGTCGCACAATTGCAGGTCGTTTCGCATCCTCGAGACCAGCTTTTGCGCAATCTGTTCGTCGGTTAGGCCCACCCACTCTTGGGCGATGTGCCTGACCTCGCTGTCATGTTCGGCATCAGTCGAACGGTAGTCCGTGGTTGAGATATTTCCGTAAATGAAGTTGGTGGCGAGGTCGAACGTGATGTCCGCTGTGCCACACACCGAAAGCGGATGGCCGATGTCTGCGAGGATATCGCCGGTGATGGCTTGAGTGGACATAACTGATTTCGTCGTGCCGCCGAGTGAAGGCAGAGCGATTCGCCTGTCGGGCGGTGCGGTTGTGAGCCGGTCGGTGTTAAGCCCGGGCTCGTAATACAGGATGGGAGCGAGATCGATATTGGCGGCTTTGCGAAGGAGCTGCGCGCGGGCGATCTCGGCGGAGAGGAACGGCACCCTGTAATCGCTCTCGTTCCACGTACACAGCAGATCCTCGCCAACGGGCGTACACGTATGGGCGGAATCGCTATCTTGGCGCTCCGTGGTGAGCTTTATTGGGGACAAGAAGTAGAAGGCGACGAAGAAGGCCACGAGGCAGGTGGCGACCGCCGCTCTGGACATCCATATGCGGTGCGCGCTAAAAGACTCGAAGGAGCTACGCGCCGCGAGGGCGAGGAGCAGGATAGGGACGATGAATGCCCACACCTGTGGGTTTGCGCTGTCCCAGTTGTTGATAATGCGGGTCGTGTTGGTGTAAAGGCCGAGGAACTGGCCGGCGATGAAGGCGGCGAGGACGCAGAGGATGCGATGAGGGATGAGTAACCCCAGGGTTTGACCTATCAATACGAGCGCCCCAAGGAGTGCCAGGGCGGAAGGAATGTAGCTCGGATCGAGGTACCCGCGATTCGAGACGAGCATGGAAGCCAGAAGGGTTGCTGTGAAGGACAGGGCGAACGGCATAACCGCCAGTGTTGCGTACTGGACGATAAAGTCGGCGGCATTCAGCGCGATGCGAGACCGAGGTGACGTCAGCGAGATTGCGTTTTCGTCCGCCTCTGCGTGAGATCTTGTGAGGAACGCGCTCGCTGCGGCGGTGATCCCGCCCAGGAATGTAACGTAGATCCAGGGTAGCAGAGTTACTGTGTTGTACGCTTCGAAGATCCGATCGCGCATGGCGAACGCGATGAGGAGGTAGGCCGCGGCGGCGGCGAAGAACGACACGAGATATGCCCGCAAGGGGTAACGTAGG
>JALEWQ010000069.1 GCA_022783305.1 Trueperella sp.
TATCTCAGTCCCAATGTGGCCGGTCACCCTCTCAGGCCGGCTACCCGTCGACGCCTTGGTAGGCCATCACCCCACCAACAAGCTGATAGGCCGTGAGCCCATCCCCATCCAAAAAATCTTTCCAACCCCCACCATGCGGCAGAAGCAGAATATCCGGTATTAGACCCAGTTTCCCAGGCTTATCCCAAAGACAAGGGCAGGTTACTCACGTATTACTCACCCGTTCGCCACTAATCCACCAAAACAAAAGCTTCAGCTTCATCGTTCGACTTGCATGTGTTAAGCACGCCGCCAGCGTTCGTCCTGAGCCAGGATCAAACTCTCCACAAAAAACCAAACCCACCAAGCACAAAACCCAGCAGGAAAGATCCAAACAGAAAGCCAAAACAGACTCAAAAAACCAGAAAAACTGGCAAAAAACTGCAACCAACCCAACCCAACAAAAAGCCAAGCCAAGCCAGCCACAACAACAACCAACCCAACCAAAAAAGGAAGAGCCAGCCATCAAAAAAACACAACATAAAAAGCTGACACACTATTGAGATATCAAACAACACACCCACTCGAAAGATCAGCGATTTCTCTTCGCTGTGCCCCTCGGGAGCAACCTCTCTAACTTAGCTCATCTTTCGACCGGAGTCAAATCCCGGTTTCTAGATCACATAAATCAGAAAGACACTTGCCGCTCGGCCCGTGAGCCTCACGCCCCGGCGGCAAGAAAAGAATTTACACACCCCGCACCCGGAAGGTCAAACCCGATCGCCGTGCCCCTCCTCACACCGATCCGAACTGCGCAAATATGCGGAAAGGTCGGCCATGACGCACAACATACGCGCTGGGGGCGCGTCGAATCCGACGCGCCCCCAGCGCTCTGTGGTATCGCGAGCCTCCCCTTTCGTGCTCCCAACACGCGCGGGCCCGCCCTTTCCGCGTAGTAGCGCGCTTACCCCCTTAGTGCGCTACTGCCCATTGCTGCCCATTGGCGAACTCTTCACGGATCGCGCCGGCGACCTTCTCCGCCAGGTCCGGCGTAAAGACGCCCGGGATGATGAAGGCGCTATTGAGCTCCGCCGGTTCCACTGCCGCAGCAATCGCATTGGCGGCCACCACAAGCATCTGGTCTGTGACCTCGTGCGCCCGCACGTCCAGCATTCCGCGGAACAGCCCCGGGAACGCCAGCACATTGTTGATCTGGTTCGGATAGTCCGAGCGCCCCGTGGCCACAACGGAGGCGTACTTGCCCGCCGCGCCCGGATCCACCTCCGGGGTCGGGTTCGCGAGCGCAAAGACGACGGCGTCCTTGGCCATCGTCGCGATGTCCTCACCCGTCAAGATGTTGCCCGCCGAAACGCCGATGAAGACGTCCGCGCCGGCGAGCACGTCCTTGAGGCTGCCCTGTACCTGGCGCGGGTTCGTGTTCTGTGCCAACCAGTTTCGGTCCGGATCAGCCTCCTCACGGAAGGCACCCAGCGCGCCGTTGCGCCCGCATCCGATGATGTCGTAGGCACCCTGGCTCTTGAGCAGGCGAATGATGGCGTTGCCGGCAGCACCCACGCCCGAGACGACGATCCGCACATCCTCGATCTTCTTGCCCACCACCTTCAGCGCGTTAATCAGCGCCGCAAGCACGACGACGGCGGTGCCATGCTGATCGTCATGGAAGACCGGGATGTCAAGCTCCTCGCGCAACCTGCGCTCGATCTCGAAACACCGCGGCGCGGAGATGTCCTCCAGATTGATCCCGGCGAACCCGGGCGCGATCGCCTTGACGATCGAAATGATCTCCTCGGTGTCCTTCGTGTCCAGGCACACCGGCCACGCATCCACACCGGCGAAGTTCTTAAACAGCGCGGCCTTGCCCTCCATGACGGGCATCGCGGCCAACGGCCCGATGTCCCCCAGGCCGAGCACGGCCGTACCGTCAGTGACGACGGCCACCGTGTTGCGCTTGATAGTCAGCCTGCGCGCCTCCGAGGGATCTTCCACGATCCGCTCGCAGATTGCCGCCACGCCGGGCGTGTAGATCTTCGACAGGTCCTGGCGAGTCTTCAGTGGCCGCTTGAGCGTGACCTCGATCTTGCCACCCAGGTGCGCCTGGACCGTCGCATCGTGAATCCCATGCACGATCACCCCCTCGGTCCGCTGTAGCTTCTTGCGGATCTTCTTCGCGTGGTTCAGGTCGTGCGTCATGCAGGTGACGTCAAAAAGCAGGTGCTCGTCATCGGAACGCACCATGTCGATTCCCGTGATCAGCGCATCTTCGTAGCTGATTTCGTTGGTGATACGCGGAACAGCGTGGTCGTCGTAGGGAATCTCGATTCGCAACGTCACCGCGTAGCTCGGTCTCGGCTTTGCCATAATCCGCCTTGTCTTTCTTCGTTCTTGCGCGATCATTTAGTCAGCGCGTTCATTCTGTCAGGTTGTCCCGCACTTGGCCCCACAGTTTCAGCCATCGGGAAACGGGCGATGAAGCCGGGCACCGTCTCGACGTCCGGCAACGAAAAACCCCGGCGGGTTCGCCGGGGTCTCTCGCAGCAGCTAAGGCGTCACGTCAGCGCCTCTGCGCGTCGCATGTGCCTTCGCACACCTCACGGGCGCCTAGGCCTGGCCAGCACGCTCCATGATCAGCTCGCGCACGCGCGCCGCGTCCGCCTTGCCGCGGGTGGCCTTCATGACTGCGCCGACGATCGCGCCCGCGGCCTGCACCTTACCTGCCCTGATCTTGTCTAAAATATCCGGGTTCGCCGCAAGCGCCTCGTCCACGGCCGCACCCAGCGCGCCGTCGTCGGAGACAACCTCCAGCCCACGGGCAGACACGACGTCGGCCGGGCTGCCCTCCCCGGCCAGCACCCCGTCAAGGGCCTGGCGGGCGAGCTTATCGGTGAGCTTGCCACTGGTCACAAGCCCGTCCAGCTCGGCGACGTCAGCCGCCGTCACGGGGACGTCGGCCAGCGCCAGCTCGTTGTCCTTCGCATAACGGGCCAGCTCGCCCATCCACCACTTGCGCGCGCCGGCAGGGCTTGCCCCGGCGTCGACGGAATCGCTGATGAAATCCAACGCGTCGGCGTTGACGATGTCGCGCATCTCCATCTCCGAGATGCCCCATTCGCTCAGGAGCCGCTTACGCCGCGCGGCGGGCATCTCCGGCAACGACGCCCGAATCTCCTCCACCCATTCGACGGGCGGCGCAATCGGCACCAGATCCGGCTCGGGGAAGTAGCGGTAGTCGTCAGCATCCGACTTGAGCCGGCCAGGCGACGTCGTTGAATCGGCCTCCTGCCAGTGGCGCGTCTCCTGCACCACCTTCTGCCCCGAGGACAGCACCTTACCCTGGCGGCAGATCTCGAACTCGACGGCGCGGGCGACCGCACGGAAAGAGTTGACGTTCTTCGTTTCGGTACGAGTGCCGAGCGGCGCATCCGGGCTCGGGCGCAGGGAGACGTTGACGTCGGCGCGGACGTTGCCGCGTTCCATGCGGGCCTCCGACACCCCGATGGCCCGGGCGATGTCGCGGATGGACTGCACATACTTCGCGGCCACCTCCGGCGCGCGCGCCCCGGCGCCCTCGATCGGGCGGGTCACAATCTCCACCAGTGGCACGCCGGCGCGGTTGTAGTCCACCAGCGAATGCGTGGCGCCCTGGAGTCGGCCCTCGCCGCCCACGTGCGTGTTCTTGCCCGCGTCCTCCTCCACGTGTGCGCGTTCGATGAGCACCCGGAAAACCTCGCCGTCGTCGAGCTCCAGGTCGAGATAGCCGTCGTAGGCGATCGGCTCATCCGACTGGGAGGTCTGGAAGTTCTTCGACAGGTCCGGGTAGAAATAGTTCTTGCGCGCAAACCGGCACGACTTCGCAATCTTGCAGTTGAGCGCCAGGCCGAGCCGGATCGCGTACTCGATGGCCTTCTTGTTCACCACCGGCAACGCGCCGGGCAGGCCGAGCGAGACAGGGGTGGTGTTGACGTTGGGCTCCCCACCGAACTCGTTGGGGGCGGCGTCGAACATCTTCGTCTTGGTCGCCAACTCGACGTGAACCTCAAGCCCGAGCACGGGGTCGAAGTTCGCGGCAGCCTCGGCGTAGTCCATCAATTCTTCCATCGTTACTTCTCCCCCACTTCGATCGGGCATTCGCGGGCGGAGCGATCCGCGACCGCCTCCACCATCGCCGCCACCTTGTACATGCGCGCATCCTCATGCGCGGGCGTGATCACCTGGAAGCCGACCGGCAGCCCATCCGCCAGACCCGCCGGCACCGACAGCGCCGGCACGCCCGCGAGGTTGGCCGGGGTGGTCGTCATGTCGTTCATGTACATCGCCATCAGATCGTCCTTCTTCGAACCGAATTCGAAGGCGACGGTCGGGGCCGTGGGCGTGACCAGCACGTCCACCTTTTCGAACGCGGCGTCCAGGTCGCGTTGGACGAGCGTACGCACCTTCAGCGCCGACCCGTAGAACCTGTCGTAGTGCCCCGAGCTCAGCGCGTACGTGCCCAGGATGATGCGCCGCTTGACCTCCGGGCCGAACTTCTCCCCGCGGGTGGCCGACATCATCGTCTCCGCCGTCACCGGGCCGCTCTTAGGCTCCACGCGGTTGCCGTATCGCACGCCGTCGAAACGCGCCAGGTTGGAGGAGACCTCCGCCGGCATGATGAGGTAGTAGGCCGCGATCGCCGAGTCGAACGCCGGGCAGGAGACCTCGGTGACCTCCGCCCCGCGCGCCTTGAGCTTGTCCACCGTCTCCTCGAAGACGGCCATCACGCCCGGCTCGAAACCATCGCCCGACATTTCCTTCACGACGCCGACGCGCAGGCCCGCGAGATCCTGCGCGGCCGAGCCCTCGACCGCGGCGTCGTACAGGCCCGTGGCGACCTCCGGTAGCGACGTCGAATCATGCGGGTCGTGGCTGGAGAGAATCTCCTGCAAGGCCGCCGCGTCGGCAACCGTGCGCGCACACGGACCGACCTGATCCAGCGAGGAGGCCATCGCCACAACCCCGTAGCGCGAGACGTTGCCGTACGTGGGCTTGGCGCCAACCGTACCCGTCACCGCTCCCGGCTGACGGATCGACCCGCCCGTGTCCGAACCCAGCGCCCACGGCACCATGTAGGCCGCGACCGCGGCAGCCGAACCGCCGCCCGAGCCGCCCGGGATGAGGTTGTCTCCCCACGGGTTCGTCGTCGGCCCGAAGGCCGAATTCTCCGTCGAGGAGCCCATCGCGAACTCGTCCATGTTCGTGTGCCCCACGATCGGCAGCCGCGCCGCCTTCAGGTTCTTGACCACCGTGGCGTCATAGGGCGAGATCCAGCCCTCCAGCATCTTCGACCCGCACGTGACCGGGGTGCCGAGCTGACAAATGTTGTCCTTGATCGCCACCGGCACGCCCGCGAACGGCGGCAGCTGCTTGCCCGCCGCACGATCGGCGTCGACGCCGCGGGCCACCTCGAGCGCGCCGTCGGCGTCAACGAACAGGAACGCGTGCAGGTGACCGTTTTCCGCCTCGATCCGGTCGAGGCACGCCTGGGTCAACTCAACCGAGGTGACCTCGCCGGCGCGTAACATCGCGGCGAGCTCGACCGCGGGCTTCTTCAGCAATTCCATTTATTCCTCCCCCAAGATCTGCGGCACCGCGAATTTGCCGTCCTCGCAGGCCGGCGCTGAGGCGAATACCAGGTCAAGATCCAGCTTCTCCTCGCCCACCTCGTCCTCGCGCCACACGTTGGTCAGCGGCATCGGGTGGGAGGTAGCCGGGATGTCCGAGGCGGCAACCGCGGAGACCTTCTCCATGGCGTCCGAGATTGTGGACAGTTCGCCGGCGAACTGCTCAATCTCCTCTTGTGTTAAGGAAATGCGCGCGAGGTCGGCCAAGCGGGCCACCTCATCGTTTGAAAACTTTGACATGAGCAAAGTCTAACCCGTTCGATACTATAAGCACATGTCACGCTTCCTGCGACCAAATCGCGAAACCCCCAAGCGCCTCATCAAATACGGCATATTGGGCGCTCTGACCGCGCAGATCGCCGCCGTCAGCGCAGTCCTGGCGGTGGACGAACACCGCAAGCGGCGCAACCCTCCCAGCGGCACATTCCCCACCCTGCCCCCGCGCACTACCACCGTCTCCGGCTCCGACCTGACTGTCTACACCTTTGGCGAGGATCTGTATGCGGACATGCTCGAGGCGATCGACGGCGCACGCGAGCAGATCTTCTTTGAGACCTACATAATTAAGGCCGACGACGTCGGCTACGAGTTCCGCAACGCCCTCATCGCTGCCGCCCGGCGCGGGGTGCAGGTGTACGTCATCATCGACACCTTCGGCAACCTCAATCAAGACCCGCGATTCCGCCAGTTCCCCGAGCACGAGAATCTGCACGTGATCCTCTTCCCGCTCCTTCGCACCGGCATCTTCACGGGCAACGGCCGCGACCGCGGCTTTGACCACCGCAAGATCTTGGTGATCGATCAGGAAATCGGATTTGTGGGCGGCTACAACATCGGTGCCCTGTACGCCAACACGTGGCGCGACACCCACCTGCGTATCAAGGGCCCGTCCGTGTGGGAGCTGGAGAACGCGTTCGTCGACATGTGGAACGTCTACCGGCCCGCACAACTGCCCGAGTTGCCAGACCGGGGGCTGTCGCACTGGTCGTCGAAGGTGATCGCCACCCAGAATGTGCCCGCCTTCAAGTCCTACCCCGTGCGCGCCTCCTACCTGGGCGCGATCGACCGGGCCTACCACCGTGTCTACATCACGATGGGCTACTTCATTCCCGACGCCGG
>JALEWQ010000096.1 GCA_022783305.1 Trueperella sp.
GGGAAACCCGCAAAGTAGCTGACCCGCCCGCCGTCGGCGGCGAGTTCCAGCGCATCCTGTGCCAGCTCCTCGGCGCCGATGCACACGATGACGACGTCGGCACCCGCGCCGCCCGTCGCCTGCGCCACCCGCGCGGGCAGTTCGTCCGGCCCCACGCCGATCGCGCCGAGCCGGTCGGCCACCGTGCGTCGCTCCTCACCCCTGTTCGAGACGAACACGTGGCTCGCCCCGCTGGCGAGCGCGAGCTGGGCGTGAATGAGCCCGATGGGCCCGGCGCCAAGCACCGCAACAGTCTCCCCCGCGTTGACCTTGAACTGATCAAGCCCGTTGAGGCAGCACGAGATCGGTTCGGCCAGGCACAGGGCCCGCGGGTCGAGCTCGGCGTCGGTGAGAAAGAGGTTTCCGCGGCGCAACGCTCGCTCGGGCACGATCATGTACTCCTGCAGGCCGCCGTCAATGCCGTACCCGAACAGCTCGAGGTTCAGGCACAGGTGCTCGCGATCGGCTAGGCAGTTGCGGCAGTAACCGCACGAAACGACGATCGACACCGTCGCCTGCCTGCCCACCTCGAGGCCGGGCACGATGTCGGTCGCGCCCTCCCCGATGGCGGCAACGCGGCCGGCCAGCTCGTGGCCGGGCACGACGCCGGGGCGCACGCCCGCCGTCTTCGCACCGGTGTAGAGGCGGTAATCGGTGCCGCACAGGGTGTTGGCTTCGATCTTGAGCAGGACTTCGCCCGGCCCGGGGGCGGGCCGATCCTTGGTGACGAGTTCGAGGTCGTGGGGTGCGTTCAGTTGTGCGGCGAGCATATTTCCTCCTTGTGCCGGTGGGGGCGGCGCTGCGCCCCCACCGGGCAAATCTTGTGAAAGGGACTACTTGATGACCTGCGGGACTACCTTCATCAGGATAGCGAAGGAGGTGGCGCCGGGATCCGGCGTTCCCACTGACTTCTCCCCGTGCGTGCGGGCGCGGCCCTTCGTCGCGGCAAAGCGCGCCGTCCCCGCGGCGGCGTCCTCGGCCACCTGCGCGGCCGACTCCCAGGCGTCCACGAGCGCGCCACCGGGCGCGTCGAAGGCGGCCGCGAGCGCCTCGGCGAACGGTTCGGAGGCGTCGACGATTGTCTTGTCTCCCACCTGCGCCCCTCCCATGGTGACGAAGGATCGCACCCCGTCGACGACGGCGGCAAGCAGGCCCGCCTCGTCCGTGGCGGCATCGTCGCTCAGGCCCGCGCCGACCTTGGCAAGCGCCCCGCCCCACAGGGCGCCGGCGGTCCCGCCCGCGCCCTCGGACCAGGCGGCGCCCGCCCGCGCGAGCAGGGTGCGGGCCCCGGCCCCGGCGTCGACGGCCTCGCGCGCGGCTTTAGCAGCCGCGCTCGTGCCGAGCACCATGCCCTGCCCGTGGTCGCCGTCGCCTGCCACGGAGTCCATGCGCCCCAGCTCGTGCTCGACCTCGCGCGCCCGCTCCTCGAAGGCCGCCAGCACGCGGGCCACCACCCTGGCCTGCTCGGCCGACTCCGGGGCGCCCGCTTCGATCGCCGCCTGCTCTTCGTCGACGACGACGCGCCGCTCCCCGGCCCGCGCCGCGCCAACGTTGCCGACCCGGTAGGCGGGGGTGTCGGCGGGTGCGAGCCAGAGCCGCTCGAGTTCGTCGTCGAGGAACATGAGGGACAGGGAGACGCCGGCCATGTCGAGCGAGGTGACCTGTTCGTCGACCACCGGCCCCACGATCGCCAGCCCGCGCTCCTCGAGCATCCGCTTCACGGCCCCGTAGAAGACGAACATCTCCTCGTACTTCGTGGCGCCCAGGCCGTTGACCAGCACCGCCACTCGCCCGGTGTAGGGGTGGTCGCCCTGCCCGCGCTCGGGTTCCTCCTCAAGCAGCTTGCCGATGATCATGGCCGCGATGTCGTCCGAGCTCATCATCTCGTGTTCGGAGATGCCGGGCTCGCCGTGGATGCCCAGGCCCAGGCCGAAGGTTCCGGGCTCGACCTCGAACAACGGCTCGCTGGCGCCGGGGAAGGTGCAGCCGGTGAACGCTACCCCGAGCGTGCGGGTGCGCGCGTTGGCGCGCGTCGCCACGGCCTCGACGGCGTCGATGTCCATGCCCTCGGCGGCCGCGGCGCCGGTGGTCTTGACCACGAGCAGGTCGCCGGCGATTCCGCGCCGGTCGAGGTGATTGTCGGCAGTGTTGGACGCGATGTCGTCGGAGATGGTGAAGATCCGCACGTCCCTGCCCTCGGCGCGCAACTGCTCGGCGGCGTTGCCGAAATGCAGCACGTCGCCGGCGTAGTTGCCGAACATGATGATGGTGCCCCCGCCGTTGTCGGCGGCGCGGCACACGGAGGTCGCCTGCGACGCCGAGGGTGAGGAGAAGATGTTGCCGCACACGGCGCCGTGCGCCATGCCCTGGCCGACCCAGCCGGCGAACGCGGGGTAGTGGCCCGAACCGCCGCCGACGACGATCGACACCTCACCCTTCGGGGATGCTCCCGTTCGCACGACGCCGCCGTGGACGGGCTGGACGTAGGTCGAGTACGCCGCGGCGAAGCCCGCGACGGCCTCCGCTGGAAACTTTTCCGGATCGTTGACGAGGAACGTCATTGTTCTGTCCTTTCCAAGACGTCTGAGGTAGTGGCCCCGCCCGCTTACGGTTGCTCGAACAACTCGGCGAGCTTGGGATAGATCTTCTGCTGGACCTTCGCGATCTGCCCGTAGCGCTCGTGGGCGTCGAGGTCAGGTTCGGTGCGGTCGATGAAGCTGGTCATGGCCTCGGCGGCGGTGGCGACATCGGGGAATGCTCCGATGCCGACCATGGCCATGATGGCCGCGCCCTGGGCGCTGACCTCATCCACGCCGGAGACCACGATCGGCTTGCCGGTGGCGTCGGCGAAGATCTGACGCCACAGCGGGTTGCGCGAGCCGCCTCCGGTGGCGCGCAGCTCGCGGATGGTGCGCCCGGTGGATGCTTCCACCCGGCGGATGTTCTCGGCCAGCTCGATGGCGATTCCCTCCATGAGCGAGCGGTACAGGTGGGCACGGGTGTGGGCCGAGCCGAAGCCGACCATGATCCCGCGCGCGAACGGCTCCCAGTAGGGGGACTGCACGGCGTTCCAATACGGGACGGTAATCAGCCCCTCGGCGCCAAGCGGAACCTTCGCGGCAGCCGCGTCAAGCTCCGGGTCGATCCGCCCCTCAAGGGCCGGGTCACCAAGTTCCTTGCGGAACCAATTGAGCAGCACCGAGCCGGAGTTCTGCACGATCTCCAGCACGTACTGGCCCGGAATCCCGGCCAGCAGCGTGCGGTAGGACGGGTCGAAGGCGAAGGTGGGCGAGTGGATCCCGCACACCAC
>JALEWQ010000106.1 GCA_022783305.1 Trueperella sp.
CCCAGTAGATGTCCTTCGGCAGAGTGATGTTGGCTACCTCGGCCACCCACTCCACAAGATCGTTAGGCGCAACTTCCGGCGCGCCTGCGCGGACGTCCTCAACAGTGAACGCAGTTTCAGTCATCGCATTTCCTCCTAGAGACCGGCGATGTTGGATTACTTCCACATCCCATTATTGTTAAGGAAAGGGTATTTCCCATGGGACTAACGGGCATTGAGCGGTTAGCGCAATTCCCTTGTCTCATCCTAATGTGGGCCACCAACGATCCGCCTGCGCTACGATGCAACGCGGTACGAACAGCGCAAATCCGCCACGTAGTCGACGACGCCGAGACGCCAGCGGCCCCGCACCGCGGGGCCGCGCCAGGCAGGCCGACGCCCACCTCACGTCTGTGCACGCATTCCTAGCCGAGCAAGCGATGCCGCACGATCGTCTGCGCCCTCTCCGGGCCCACCCCGATCGACGAGATCCGGCACCCGGACAGCTCCTCCAGCCGCAAGATGTAGGCCTGCGCATTGGCCGGAAGATCCGCAAACTCCCGGCAGTGCGAGATGTCCTCCACCCAGCCCGGCAGGTATTCGTAGATCGGCTTGGCGTGGTGCATGTCCGACTGGTTCTCCGGCATGTCCTCCACGCGCGCCCCGTCGATCTCGTAGGCCACGCACACCGGGATCTGCTCGATCCCCGTCAGCACGTCCAGCTTCGTCACCACGATGTCCGTCAGGGAATTGATCCGCGTTGCGTAGCGCGCCACGACGGCGTCGTACCACCCGCACCGCCGCGGGCGCCCCGTCGTCGTGCCGTACTCCCCGCCGACCTCGCGCAGCCGCTCGCCGGCTTCGTCCAGCAACTCCGTGGGGAACGGCCCCTCGCCCACACGCGTGATGTAGGCCTTCGCCACTCCGACCACCCGGTCGATCCGTCGCGGGCCCACGCCCGAGCCCGTGCAGGCGCCGGCCGCCGTCGTCGACGACGACGTCACGTACGGATACGTCCCGTGGTCGATATCCAGCATGACAGCCTGCCCGGCCTCGAACACCACCGTCTTGCCCTCGTCCAGCGCACGGTTAAGCTCCGCCGACGAGTTGAAAAGCATCGGACGGACCCGATCCGCGTAGGCGAGCAGCTCCTCCGTCACGACGTCGACGTCGAACGTGGCCTCGCCCAGCGCTGCCAGCTGCGCGTTCTTCTGGTGCAGCGCGCCTTCCACCTTTTGCCGCAGGATCGAGGGGTCAAACAGGTCCTGGACGCGGATGCCGATCCGGTTCATCTTGTCCGCGTAGGTGGGGCCAATGCCCCGGCCCGTGGTGCCGATCTTGCGCTTGCCCAGCAGGCGCTCGTTCGCCCCGTCAATCTTCTTGTTGTAGGAGGGGATGATGTGGGCGTTCGAGGAAATCCGCAACCCCGACGTGTCCACGCCGCGCGCTGCCAAATCCTCCAGCTCTTCAAACAGCACGTCCAGGTCGACCACCACACCATTGCCGATCACCGCCGTACATCCCGGCGTCAGGATGCCCGCCGGCAGCAGGTGCAGGGCAAACTTTTCCTCGCCCACGATCACCGTGTGGCCGGCGTTGTTGCCCCCGTTGAACTTGACGACGTAGTCGACCTCTGCGCCGAGCTGGTCCGACGCTTTGCCTTTACCCTCGTCTCCCCACTGGGCCCCGACGATCACGATTGCTGGCATGCTGTCCTCACTTGTCTCGGCTTGTCGGTCTCTTCCCATGGCAGGCCAACCTCTCAGCCTACCGACCTAGTCTAATGCGTACCACCATCCGGGAGGCGGTGGTCCACATTTTGAGGGAATATGTCCCGACGCTCGGACAACCGCCCCGCCACGCGCACGCCCGAGCGTGGCAACATCCGCGAACCCACACCGCGTAGCATCCCGCCGGCACACAGGCGCCAACGCCGCACACGAAAATGGGGCGGCCGAAGCCGCCCCATTCCTTCGCCTAAATTACTTCATGCGCTTGCCAGCCGAGCCCAGACGCTCAGCAGCCTCGACCACGCGAGCGGCCATGCCGGCCTCAGCCAGCTTGCCCCACGAACGCGGGTCATACATCTTCTTGTTGCCGACCTCCTGGTCGACCTTGAGCACGCCGTCGTAGTTGCGGAACATGTGATCCACCACCGGGCGAGTGAAAGCGTACTGCGTATCCGTGTCCACGTTCATCTTGATGACGCCGTTGCGGACAGCGGTGGCGATCTCCTCGGCGGAGGAGCCGGAACCACCGTGCATGACCAGGTCGAACGGGGACTCCTTGCCGACCTTCGCGCCGACCTCAGCCTGGATCTCGCCCAGCAGCTCCGGGCGGAGCTTGACGTGACCCGGCTTGTAAACGCCGTGGACGTTGCCGAAGGTCAGAGCGGTCAGGTAACGTCCGTTCTCGCCCAGGCCCAGCGCCTCGACGGTCTTCAGCCCGTCTTCCGCGGTGGTGTACAGCTTCTCGTTGATCTCACCAACGACGCCGTCTTCCTCGCCACCCACAACGCCGATCTCGATCTCGAGGATCGTGTTCGACTTCTGCGACAGGGCGAGCAGCTCCTTGGCGATCTCCAGATTCTCGGCGAGCGGCACCGCCGAGCCATCCCACATGTGCGACTGGAAGAACGGCTCACGACCAGCGGCGACCTCCTTCGCGGAGAGCTCCATGATCGGACGGATCCACGAGTCGATGTTCTGCTTGGCGCAGTGATCGGTGTGCAGGGCGATCGTCACGGGGTAGTTCTTGGCGACCTCACGAGCATACGCGGCCAGGCCAAGCGAGCCCGCCACGCGATCCTTGATCGTGGAGCCGGAAGCGTACTCTGCGCCGCCGACCGAAACCTGGATGATGCCGTCCGACTCCGCCTCCGCGAAACCCCGGAGGGCCGCCGTCAGGGTCTGCGAGGACGTCACGTTAATAGCCGGGTAGGCGAACTTGTTGGCCTTCGCCCGATCCAGCATCTCGTCATATACTTCACGCGTTGCGATACCCACGTGTGCTCCTTTGCGTTGGAAACCTAAC
>JALEWQ010000107.1 GCA_022783305.1 Trueperella sp.
ATGGTGTCCAACCCGGCGATCATCTTCGCTGACGAACCGACCGGCGCGCTCGATCAGGCAACGGGTCACGAGGTCATGCAGTTGTTGACCACCACCGCACGCATGAACGCCACCACGCTCGTGGTGGTCACGCACGACCTCAAGGTGGCCTCCTGGTGCGAGCGCCTGGTGGAGATCCGCGACGGCCTGATCCACACCGACCGCCCGATGGCGCAGGTGCAGGGCGCGGAGGTGGCCCGATGAACACGCTGCACATGGCGGGCCAGCTTGCCCTGTCCCGAATCCGTAACGCCCGCGGGCACGCGCTACTGGACGCGCTCGCCGTCGTCGCCTTCTCCGTCTCCTCCTGGCTGCTGCTCACCACGGCCGGCGGCGTGTGGATGTTCTACCAGCGCCTCCACACGCTTGTGCCGCGCCTAGCCGAGCAGGGCATTCCGGCCGAGATCACGAACGGGCTGGCCGAGGTCTACATGAGCCTCGCGGTCCTCGCCCTGGGTCTGCTTATCATTCCGCTCCTCTCCCTCGGCGCGTCAGCCGCGCGGCTGGGCGCGAACGGACGCGCCCGCCGGCTCGCCTCGCTACGCCTCATCGGGCTTAGCGCCGGGCAGGTCAACCTCATGACCCTCGTGGAGACCCTCATTCAGTCGGCCGTCGGCTTCGCGATCGGCGGGGCCATCTATCTGCTGAGCCTGCCGGCGTGGTCACAGATGAGCTTTGCGACCCTGCCCATCTCTTCCACCGAGATGCTACTGCCCTGGTGGGGCTGGCTCGCCGCGGCCGCGCTCATCGGGCTTATCACGATGGGCTCCACGCTTGCCGGCCTGTGGCGCGTATCTATCTCTCCCCTCGGCGTCTCGCGGCGGGAGACGCCCAAGGCGTTGCGATACTGGCGCGGCATCGGCGTGCTCATCGCAGTCCCGGTGCTTGGTGTCATGATACAAACCCTCGATCCTGGCGAGAGCTCCACGGCGAACATCGTCATGTCGGCGCTGATGCTCATGGTCTTCTTCCTTATGGTCTCGCTCGCCGGCCCGCTGTTCATCCAGCTCGCGGCACGCCCAGTGGCCCGCACCGCCCACGCCGCGCGACTGATCGGCACCCGCCGCGTCCTTGACGACCCGCGCGCCGCCTGGCGCAACGTCTCCGCGGTCTCGCTCATGGCTCTGGTAGCGGCCGTCGTCGTCTTCACCGTTCCTATAGCGCTTGACACTCCCGCCCCGGATGCCGCCACGGAGACTCTCAAACAGGCCCTCATCTCCGATATCACCAAAGGCGTGACCATCGCGTTGGCCTTCTCCCTGATTCTTGGCGCCACGGGGACGCTCATCTACCAGGCAGCTGACGTTTTCGATCGCGCCGACGAAGCGGCCGCTCTCATAAAGATAGGACTGCCCTACCCCGCATTGATCAAGGCCCGGATGTGGCAGGTCATCCCACCGCTCCTGCTCATGCTCACCGTGACGATCGGCCTGGGCGCACTACTCGGAATAGCCGCCCAGCAGAAGACCGATAGCGGCAACCTCATCATCCTCGCATGGGCGGTCATCCTCGGCGTCGTCCTCACCCTCGCCGCGGTGGCGAGCAGCGCCCCGATCCAAGCGATGGTGCTCTCGCAGAAGTCGCGCCGGAACGACTAGGGCCAGCCGGCGCCGGCAGCCGAAGGGTTCCGGCGCCGGCCTCGGCCTCAGGCGCCGGCCAGCCCCGGCGTCGCCGGCGACGTCGGCAAGCTCGTGCCGGGTGAGACGGCAAACCCATGACCGATGTCATGGAAAAGTCTGATCACCCGGCACTTCTGCGCGCGTATGCGCGGCGGGCACAATGGAGCCATGAACGCAATTCACGCCACGGCACTGACCAAGAGGTTCGGCAAGGTCACCGCCGTCAACGCCATCGACCTCGATATCGAACCCGGCGAAGTCGTTGCACTCCTTGGCCCAAACGGGGCGGGCAAGACCACCACGCTCGACATGATCCTCGGCCTGACCCACCCCACCTCCGGGCAGGTCAGCGTGCTCGGCACCACCCCGGCGGCCGCAATCCGCGCCGGACGCATCAGCGCCCTACTGCAGAGCGGCGGCCTCCTTGCCGACATGAGCGTACGCGACACCGTTGCCTACATCGCCGCCTGCTACCCGAAGGCCCAGCCCATCGACTCTGTGCTCGAACGCGCCGGCCTCACCGCGATCGCCCGCCGCAAAGTCGGCAAATGCTCCGGCGGCGAGCAACAGCGGCTCAAGTTCGCCCTCGCCCTCCTGCCGCAGCCCGACGTCCTCATCCTCGACGAGCCCACCACCGGCATGGACGTCACCGCCCGCCGCGACTTCTGGGCCAACATTCACGAAGAGGCCCATCACGGGCGCACCGTCATCTTCGCCACCCACTACCTCGCCGAGGCCGAGGAGTTCGCGGGGCGCACGATCCTCATGAACGCCGGCCACATCGTCGCCGACGGGCCGACCAGCCAGGTGCGCTCCGTCGCCGGCCTGCGCCACGTACGGGTCACCGCCAGCTCCCCGCTGCCGGCCCCCGAACGCGACGCGCTCGCCGCGCAGCTCGCGGCGCTACCAGGCACCACGGCGTCGTGGGACGGCAGGGCACTCGAGGTGCGCACGGCACTCTCCGACGACGCCGCCCGCATCCTCCTCGCCCACCCGCACCTGACCGACCTCATCATCACCGAGACCTCCCTCGAGGACGCATTCCTCTCCCTGACCTCGGCCGACACAATTGGAGCCTGACGTGATCACCATCGACCTCAAGCGCATGCTACGTGACCCCGGAGTCCTCTTCGTCATCGGCGTGCCCGTGCTCATGTACCTCATCTTCGGCGCTGCCCAAAGCTACGGACAGCAGATGGCCGCCAACGGCAACATCGCCATGGCAATCATGGTGGGAATGGCCGCCTACGGCGCCGCCTTCGGCACCGCCAGCTTCGCCTCCGTGGCCGGGGTCGAACGCCTCCAGGGCTGGGGGCGCCAACTCGCCCTCACCCCGCTCACCACCAGCCGCTACGCCCTCATCAAGTCCCTCACCGCCGCCACCTTCGCGCTCATCACCGTGGCCATTATCTACGCGGTGGCGGCCCCCACCGGCGCGAAGGGCACGGCGTGGGCGTGGGCGGGATCGTTCGTGTTCGTCGTCCTCGGCTGCCTGCCCTACGCTCTACTCGGGCTCGCGGTCAGCTACGTGATGGGCTCGCAGTCGGCGACGTCGGTGGTCAGCGCCCTCATCCTCCTCTTCGCCTTCGCCGGCAACCTCTTCGTGCCGCTGTCCGGCAAGCTGCTCGAGGCCTCCCAGTTCACCCCGATGTGGGGCTACATCACGATCGCCCGCTGGCCTGTGGCAGAGGGGACGTGGACCACGGGCACCGGGGAGCCCTACACGCTCGAACTATGGCAGGCCATCCTCTCCTACGGCATCTGGACGCTCGTATTCGTCGGGCTCGCCGCGCTCGCGCTGCGACGCCGGGGCGAGCGGTCCTGAATACGATCATGGGAAAACCCGCAGATGGCGCGGCTAGCCCGGGCGGCGCGGAGCGGCCGGCCGGTGCCGCCCGCGAAGTCCGCACCGGCCATGAGGACCGCGCCATGAAACACGACCCCCCGAATGCCCGGTATCGCGAGGAACGCCACTCCCGGATCGTCGGCATGATCATGGCCTTCGTGTGGCTGGCATTCCTCATCCCGCCGGTCATGGGGATCCTCGCCCAGGACGCGCCCGCCTCGGCGAAGGCGATCCCGCTCGCAGGCATCGCCGCCTTCATCGCCAGCTACGTGGCCGCCACCAGCTACGCCTTCACCCGCCCAGACCCCTTCTCCGACACCTTTTACCCCATCTCAGCCGCGCTCGCCGCATCTTCTTTCCTCATCTTCGTAGGCTTAACCCTGGCCTACCCGAGATCCGCCGCCATGGGTATCTACGTCATCGCCCAGGTCGTCACCACCCTCCCGCCACGCATCGGCTCCACGGTTGGCGCGGCACTCACCGTCGGCGTCCTTCTCCTCATCTCGGATCTGCCCGACGACGGCGCGTGGGCGCTGGGGATCATCTCCGTCGCCGTATACGTCTCCACCGTGGCCACAGGCTTCTTTACGCGCCAATCCGAGCGCGAAAACCGCTCCGCCCGGCGCGAAGCCGCCCTCGACGAGCGCGAACGCATCGCCCGCGATGTCCACGATGTCCTCGGCCACACCCTGACCGTCATCGCCCTCAAGTCCGAGCTCGCCGCCAAACTCTTCGACCGCGATCCCACCCGAGTCCGCGCCGAACTCGCCGATATCAACGAGCTCAGCCGACAAGCGATCGCCGATGTGCGCTCCACGGTCTCCGGGCTAGCCGGCCGCCAGCTTGCCTCCGAGCTCGCCCACATCAAGGAGGTCGCCGACGACGCCGGCATCAGCCTCACCATCACCGGCACCGCCGACGACGCCGACCCGGGCCACCGCATCCTCTTCGGATGGGTGGCCCGGGAGGCCATGACCAACATCGTGCGGCATTCTGGGGCCCGGCACGCCGACATCGACATCGCCGAGAAGCGGATCGTTGTGACCGATGACGGCGTCGGGTTCTCCCCGCTCGTCGAGGGAAACGGGCTACGCGGCCTACGCCAGCGGGTGGAGAACGCCGGCGGTAGGCTGAGGATCACCAGCCCCGGACCGAGCGGGCGCGGGTCGCGGATTGAGGTGGAGCTGTCATGACGATTCGGGTTGTTCTTGCCGACGACCAGGCGCTCGTGCGGGGAGCGCTCGCCGCACTACTCTCGCTCGAGGATGGAATCGAGGTGGTCGGGCAGGCCGGCTGCGGCGAGGAGCTCGTGGCTCTGGTGGAGAAAACGGCACCCGACATCGTCCTCGTCGATATCGAAATGCCCGGCATGGACGGGTTCGAGGCTACGCGGCAGATTTCGGCCGCGTGGCCGGAGATCAAGTGCCTGGTGGTGACCACGTTCGGGCGGCCGGGATACCTGCAGCGGGCTCTAGAGGCCGGCGCCTCCGGGTTCGTCGTCAAGGAGACCCCGGCAGATCAGCTCGCCAACATGGTCCGCGACGTCCACGCCGGCAAGCGGGTGATTGACCCTGCGCTCGCCACCGAGTCACTGTTTTCCGGGGCGAACCCGCTCACCCTTCGCGAGCGCGAGATCCTGCGCATCGCGCTCGAGGGCGGGAAGGTGGCCGACATCGCCCGGCGCGTGCACCTGTCGGAGGGGACGGTGCGCAACCATCTCTCCTGCGCAATCGGGAAGATGGGGGTGAGCACCCGCGTGGAGGCGGCGCGTTTCGCTCTTGA
>JALEWQ010000130.1 GCA_022783305.1 Trueperella sp.
GTAGCGGCTCTGGGTCCAGCTCTGGCTCGTCTGGTTCCTCGGGTTCCTCCAGCCGTATCGACCTCGGGCCAGGACAGCCTGATGGCCCTGGTTGCGTCACCATGGAGGGCAAGGAGTACTGCAAGCCCTAATGCTCCCGCCACCGTCCCATCACCACCCACACTCACTGGTTCACCACCAGTGAGTGTGGGTGGATATTTCACCATCACATCGACCGAGCGGAACCGGGTTATAGTTCCGACAGTTCCGACCGACACCCCAATACAGCTTTTAAGAAGGGATCCCCCATCCTCATGACCACCACACCCTCACCCCTGCCGTCTCAGCCTCTGGATATCGACGAGCTCACCTCCGGCCCCACCGGCCTGGAGCTCTTTAAGCTCGTGCGCGATCGCATGGGCTGGACTGATGAGTACCTAGCCCAGATAAACGACCCCTCCCACCCGCTGCTCCATGATATCGACACCATGGCAGCTGCCCTGGAGCACCTCAGAATCCACCAGATGCCCCTCGTCGTCGTCCCCGACTTCGACACCGACGGCATCTGCGCTGGGATGATCCTGTACGCCGGGCTAGCAGAGCTGGGCCTGGACGTGCGCCTACACGTGCCTGACTACCACCTCGGCCATGAGATCCAGCCCCAGGTCATCGATACAGTCGTGGCTGCTCACCCTGACACCAGGGCGATCATCACCTGCGACGCGGGGACCAACAGCACCGGGGCGCTGAGGCGAGCCAACGAGCTGAGCCTGCTCGCGCTGGTGACCGATCATCACGTGGAGGAGTGTGGGCGAAACTCTCGGAATGTCAACGATCTCGACTTGTCGAACACCTGTTCGATCGGCGATAATTGTTGTGCAAGCAATCTGCAAGATAAGGAGGAATCATGGTGGAAATGCTCGATGCGGAAAAGTTCGTCCGCGTGCTCGATCATGCGATCATCAGGCCGGTCCACTTCGTCAGGTTCAATCTCGAAGGCCTGTCCGACGGGCAGCTCGCCGAGGTCGTCAAGTTCTGCAACTCCGACGAGGCGTTCAAGGACGGCGAGGTCTGTCAGACCGCGAGACGGATCCGAAAGCGACGGCTTGAATCGAAGGCGAGGAAGGCGAGGCTTGAACTGGCCGAATTTGAAATGGCTAGCTAAGGCACTGATCGTGAGATGGAGTGAGCAAAGCGAGAACGAGTGTTCCCGGCGACCATAGCGGTCGCCGGGCCCTGTGTGCCAGCCTTGTTGTGAGTCACTTACATCAAGGAGTTTGTTATGTCTATTCGTTTTTTGTCTGCTGGCGAGAAGCTGGATTTGGTTACTGAGTATCTTGGTCTCCAGCAGGGCCAGAAGGGGGCGTGGTTGAAGGAGCATGGGATTGCGCCTCATTCGATGCTGGCTTTACGTCGGCAGTATTTTGCTGGGGACTTGGATCGGGGCTTGTTGCCACGCAAGATAGATGACATGCCAGAGAATTCTGCTGCACGGTTGTTGCAATTAGAGAAGTTATTAGTCCATCGTGATGAGGAAATCACTCGTCTTGAAGGTGAGCTTGATAAAGCTCGGCAGGTCAATGATGTCTTGGGAAAAGCTATCAGGCTCGTGGAAAGGTTATCCGATCCCGACGAGCCGACCCACAACGAGAAGAGTTCTTAGCTCACGAAGATCAGCTTGTTGAAAGTCTTCGTCTTATTCTGGGTTCACAGAATAAAGCGTTGAAGCTGTTAGGGATTTCCCGTTCATCGTGGCACTATCGCCGCTACGGGGATAAGCGTCACGTGGCCTGCCCTGTCAGCCAGGCTCATCGTCACCAGCCTGCCCAGTTATCCGCACAAGAGGTTGACCAGATCCAGGACTTGCTCACCCAGGGCTGGAAGGAGGGTAAATCCACTCGCGCGATCTGTTTAGCGGCCACCGATCAGGGCCATCACCTGGCGTCTGCTCGTTCCTTTGCTCGTATCGCAGCAAAGATGAGGCAAAAGGCTAAACTCCCTGCCATGCCTCGGTCTAAGCCGAAGATCACCCCTCCGGTGGTTATCGCTCAAGGGCCGGACCAGGCCTGGAGCTGGGATATTACTGACCTTCCTGGCCAGTACATGGGGACCTGTTTTAAGGCATATGTCATCACCGATGTTTATTCGCGTAAGATCATCGCCTTTAGTGTCGAGCAGCGTGAAGATAAGGATAAGGTCGAGCAGTTGTTTTTGCGGGCTTTTGCCCAGGCTGTTCCGCAACTGATTCATGCTGATAATGGGGCTGTGATGCGGGCGAAGAATGTTGAACGGCTCTTTGCCTCCCATCACATCATTGAATCCCACTCACGCCCGCGGGTATCAAATGATAACCCGTTTATCGAGTCGGTCTTCGCCACGATGAAGACCAGCAACACCTATCCAGGTGTCTTTACCGATCTTGACCACGCTCGTGGGTGGTGCCAAGCATGGGTAGAGGCATATAACACCACCCACCTTCACTCGGGCATCGGTTTCTACCCGCCCCAGGAGGTCTATGACGGGACCTGGCGCCAGCGCAAAGACCAACGCCAGCAAGCCCTCGACAATCACTACATCCAACATCCCCAGCGCTACCGCAAACCGCCGATCGCGCCCGAACCACCCACAACCGTGGCAATCAACATCCACCACGCCACCGAAGATCAACTAAACCGACTCACGAAAGGTTGACACGCACCGGGGAACTACTTTTTCTAGACCATTTCCTCGTTCACCTCAGCTCCTCGTAGATCCACTCGCTCACCCTCAGCACAAGCAAGACGAAGAACCCAGCGCCGACGAGGGTCCCCACAGCAATCAACGCCTTCGCCCACCATGCCGAGGCGGCCGTGAACGACGCCCAAGCCCACCCGAACAGGGGCCCGATGCCGAACACGTGCCCGACGCCCCACACGAGCCCACCGACGAGGATAAGCGCAGCAAACAGAGGCAGCAGGGTGAGACTGACCCTCCCGACCGTCGTCCAGGTGAGGCGCCCCTTGAGGGCTGCCAGGCGACGCTCTGCACGGCTCACGGACGCGACCAGCTCATCGGCCTTGTCCGTGACCTTCTCGACCGTCTGAGCGGCCTCAGAGGCCTTCTGCGTGCCGATGGCAGCGACCCGCTGCTCCACCTCATCGAGCGTGTGCTCGACGCGCTGGACGGGCCCCTCGACTGCCCTCGCGAGCCGGTCATCGAGCACCCCGACGGCGTGCTCGCTGAGGCGGTTCACGTCGATACGCACGGTCCTGCCATTGCCGACGACCTGCTTAAGCTCACCCAAGGCCGTAGTCATCGTCTGCTGGGACGCTTCGAGCCTCTTCATCATCGAGTACGAGTCGAGATCTGAGCGCTTCACGGTGCTCCCGTCGCTCAGCTTCACCGCGCCGGACGCGCTCAGTTGCTCGGCGATCACGCTCAGCGTTTTCTCGATCTCGCTGAGCCTGTTGTTCGTCGCGTCGTCGAGCTGCGTCAACGAGGGCTGCTCGTGCTGCTGCAAGATCGACCTGCTCAGTCGCTTTAGCTCGGCGCTCTGCGCCTCGTCCATCGACTTGAGGAAGCCGATCGCCTCGTTCACGGCTCGTGTGAGCTCCCGTGTCTGCTCCTCGACGGCTTCTAACCGGCTCGTCAAGGCTGCTGACGTGTCCGAGGCCTGCTGCTGCTCCTTGAGCTTGTCGAGCGCGCTCATGTTGTTCCTCCTTCATTGTGATGTTCTGCTGGTTGTGTTGCTGGTGGAAGACGAAGACTTCCTCGACGCCCTTCGAGGTGAACTCGTCGCACAGCGACGAGGCCTTGCGACGCCCCCACTTGCCGTTGTCGGCGCGACGCATGGAGTAGGTCCACCCGTCCCGCTCGGTGATCCTGAGCCTGACCTCGTGCTCGGCGAGGACCTGCTCGAAAGCTTCACGATCAACCGAGCGAGGATCGAGCAGCGCCTCGGTGATCTTGTCGCCGAGGCATTGCTCGAAGCCGCCGTCCTTGAAGCCGTTGCGCCGCAGGTCCCAGTCGGGCTTGGGCTGCTGCGGGTCCGGGAGCACCTGGCAGTGCTCATCTCGCATGAGTTCGTCGTTGACCTGCCGCAGTCCCCGCGACCACGACCGGCACCGCGACAGCGCCTTGCCCGTCAGATTGTCGTGGTTGACGACGTAGATGTGGTTATGCAGATGCCCACCTGCGCTGTCCGTGTGTGTGACCACGAGGTAATCCGCGCTGTTCATACGGCGTGCGAGCTTCACACCGAGCTCGTGCACGCGCTGAACGTGCTCCGGATTGTTCACGTCGAACTCCTCGGGCGAGAAGTTCTGTGTGTACGTGTACATCTCGTTGCGGCGATGGAACGCAGCGCTCACCTGCTCTGCGCGCCGGACGATCTCCTCGGGAGAGTCGAGCGAGCACGAGAGCAGCGCAGCACGTGTCGTGCCGTCCTTCTCGTGCTGCGCACGACGCTTGCCGGTGCCGAGCAGTGCGTAGGTCACTGCTGCTCGCGCGCTCGTTGTGGGTTGAACGTTGACCGTGCTCATAGCGAGACCTCATCTCCGAGTAACGCTCGCACCTCGCGCACGGCGTCGAGAACCTCACGCAGGACGTTCTCATCGACTGCCATGCCCGAGCGGACGACCTGGTTCAGGTTCACCCCGACGCGGCGAACCTGTTCGACTGCCCGAGCGAGCTCGGGCGCGGGCCTCGGCACGGCTGCTTGGGCAGCGAGCGCCTCGACCTCGTGGCGGCGCTCGTCAAGCGCGTCGCGCAAGACAGCCCGCGCCCACGTGCTCGGCTTCACGCCGAGCACACTCGCGCGACGCTTGATCGCGTCGCGCTCGTCCCGCGTCATCCTCACATCAAGATGTGAGTCGAGGATGCCGCGCGCGCCTGCCCCCTGTGCTTCCTCCTTCGTCGGCGGGGCAGGCTCAATCACCCTTCTACCCCCGGAACTCACGTCCTTGGAGGTGTAGAAGGGTGCAGTGCCAGCAGGCAGATTGTCGGACGATCGGAGCAAGCTCCTCTGTCCTCCAACCTGCCGCTGGCCCTCGTCCTCACTCACTGCGTTCGTTGCGGGCGAGGGGGAGGTTCCCACCGGCTGCACAGCAGCAGCGGCGGGAACCGAGGCGAGCACGCTCCTTTGCTCCCGCTGTGACGCAAGAGCAAAGACACGGCGGGGCGGCCTCATGACGGTAGCCATCAGTAACCGCCCCCGTCACCGGCAGGCGCAGCAGCATCTCCGGGCTCATGCTGCTGCTGACTTGCCCGCGCCGCCTTCGCACGCTCAGCACGCCCGGCGCGCTCCTGCTCGACAAGCCGAGCAGCGTGATCACGGTACTGGGCAAACCGCTCCGGCTCGTGCTCCTCCAACAGACGAGCAACACGGAGCAAGAGCTCCTGCTCCTCCTTCTCCGCCTTGGCCCGCAGCCTCTTGAGCTTCGCAGCGTGCTTCTTCTTTTCATCCTCAATGAGTTGTTCGAGGTTCGTCATGATGATTTTCCTTTCACTTAGTTGTTGTTTCTTCAGATCGTTTGCCCGGCGAGGAACGCGGCCGCAGCAGCGTCGCTCTCGCGAGCGATCTCGTCGGCGTCGCGCGACATCGCGAGGCTCACCGCACTCGGCAGCACGAGCACGTTGCTCGGCTGCTCCTCCTGCGGCGCAGGGGAGTGGTCTTCGTCGGTGTCGTCGTCGCTCAGGACGACCGTGGTGCGCAAGAGACCACGGGTGGAAACGGGCATGTTGTGCGGGATTCCGATCTTGCGGATCGAGCCGTTCACTGGCCTCATGTCGAACCAGTCAGAGAGGTCGTATTCAACGGCTAGGGGTTCTTCACCGAGGATCTTGTTGTGGGTGCGGATCGTCTTCTGCTTACCGTCCTCGCCAACGGGCACCGTCCAGCCGCAGGCCGGGTTGGCCTCGACGTACGACGTCATGCGCTTGTTGAACTCCCGGGCGCTCACAGGGTGCCCCGAGGGAACCTCCTTACGCATCCACGCGGCGTAGACCGCATAGACAAACTTCCACGGCAGCAGATCCCATCGGAACTGCGGAAGGAACTCCTCGGCAAATTGCAGAACAGGATCGTTCTCGACTCGGATGTCCTCAAGCAGATCACTACATGCGTCGGGCGTGACGAAGGCGTCGAAAAGCGGCATCATGAGCGCCTTCTTCGCGACGTACTCAAGGACCTCTCGACGCTTCACGTAATCGTTCTTAATGGCAGTATTCTCTTCGGCACCGATGTACCGCTTGAAAAACGGGATGGCAACGAAGCGGCGATAAAAGGATTCGGATTTGTCCTTCGAGGAGGGCAGCTCGTTCACGCAGAACACGCACAGGCCACGCCCCTTGATATCGCTCATGCTGCCGTATTTGACGTTGAGACGGATCCAGTCATGAGTGATCCACGCCTTGAACACACCGGACCGACGAAGGAAATCCCCGACCTCACCCTCATCCGAGAGGACGCAGAACGCATGTCGCAAGGTCTCCGGGAGGAATGGATTACCAAAGTCCGAGATTGCGAGCGTCGCGACTCGATCGGCTCCGACGAGGTTTCGCAGCAGTTCCAGGAACGTCCCCTTCCCGTTGGAGCCGGTCGGCGAGTACAGAAGAACAGCCTTATTGAACGCATGTCCGGGGCGGAAGAGCGCCGCGACGATTTGCCAAAATAGTTCCTCGACCTCGGGGTCGTCGTTGGCGAGCTCCCTGATCCACTCATCGACGGTCCAGCCGTCGATGATCGGGCACGTCGTGGCGTCGTCGTTGAAGGCGACGGATGCCTTTGAGGTGAGCACGACCTCGGGCGAGAACGGGTGAAGCTCCTTCGATCGAAGATCGAAGAGGCCGTTCGCGAGCGCGACAACATCGCCGTCCTCGCTCGGAACGAGCAAGGGCACGGAATCCTTGATTAGTTCGACAACGGCTTTCAGATCACCCGGCGAGATCGAGTAGTGGTACGCGCGAGCGAGAGTGCGGACGAGGCGCTCAGCGGGGACATACAAGCCCTCGTCCGGGCCCTCCGCGCAATATGTGACGAGCGCAGCAGTCGCCGCTGACTCCCCGAGAAGCCCCGTGTGCGGCAGGTCGCGTCGCAAAAGACACTCGGCGATGACCACGGCGGGCAAGGCCTGGATCGGTCGGTAGGCCCTCGCGCCCTTCAACCCGTGCTCTGTGTTGATGGTGAGAAAGCGGCTGTTTATTTGATTAATGAGAGCGTTTTCCACCTCCATCGGGGTGAGTGGAGCCTGGTTGCCCATGAAGAACAGCTCGACCTCTTCGGAGTAGACCTGGTTCACCGAGATCAGGGGCTCCTTCTCTGGCTTCGCAGGCTCGCGGGCGGTAGAGTTGTCAGTACGGAAAACAGTTGCCTCGGTACTGCCCTCAGCGGTGTCGGGGCGATTTCTTTCGTGCGAGCTCATCGGGGATCACCCCCGGTGACGGTGCGATGGGCGCTCATAAAGGCGAGGAGGTCCTTGAGCTGGTAAGCGACCGAACCACGACGGCGACCCTGGCCGTCGGGAACCCCACCGAGGTCGTATTTCAAGTAGGCCGGCCCCTTGCCGAGAGACCTCCAGTTCGTCAAGGTCTTGACCGAGACGCCGAGGAAAGCAGCAGCCTCGACGGACGTAAGAGCGCGCTCATCATCAAGCGTGGGAGAAGATGTTATAGCGGGAGCGAGAGACATGGCAAAAGCCCTTTCACACGTCGTGAAAGGGCTTGTCACCGCCGAAAACCGGACGGAAACCCTTGCTCAGCCCCGCACGGGAGGGACTGCTACCCAGGTGGGCGCGGCCTAAAACTCTCAGCACCATCCATCCCGTCGAGGATGACGTGGGGGTCGCGAGACCCCCAGACGCACAATCTCACAGCGCCCCAGGCTCATCCCCTCACCTCGGAGATATCGAGGCGTGCCAACCCTACGCGGGATCGGCCCGAGGACTTACTCCGAGCTTACCAGGTCTATAAAACGCCTGTCAAGACCTTATTGAACCAGGGGAATAGGCAATGTAGACTGAGGGCATGACCGAAACGAAGAAGAGGCGAGCGGCCCGAGTCGTGCTTGGCCCAGGTGAGCACTCCATCGACCGCGTGACCCCCGTTGCGATTGACGGTGGCTTCCGCCTCCAATGGCGGATCATGCTCCATGACGGGCGTGCCAAGTACGTCACCACCCAGGCCCCCACACGGGCCGAAGTCAGGGCCAGGGCGCGCGCCAAGGCCGCCGAGCTACTTCAGACCTCCGGGGCATCCTCGTGGTCGCTGCGATCACCCGTGGCCGAGTACATGGAGGCCGTCACCAAGCCTGCCATCGAGTCCGAGCGACTGGCCGAGGCCACGCGAGCGAGGTACTGGCTCTCTTATCGGCTGCTGCTCGGCGAGTGCAGCTCCAAGGAGAAAGCACACCGCCACCGGCACGCTCTTAAAGGGCTGTCCATCGAGGCCGCGATGAGGCCCCGTGCGCTCAAAGAGTGCCTGGAGGAGATCGGCAAGCTACACGGCCAGAAAAATGTCAAACACGCCAAACTGGTTGCCTCGAAGTACCTCGCACGGCCCCTCAAGCTGGACGGGCTTCTTCAGTACAACCCCTTGGCCGACCTTGACCTCGACCTCTCGGCGGCTCGTAAGCCTCCCGTCCAACGCGGAGGGCACGCGCTCACCCGCGAGCAGTACCGGCAGGCAATCAACTGGCTGCTCACGCAGGATCCGACCCAGGTCGAGAAGCCCAGGCGAGGCCGCTGGACGCTCCAGGATCGCATCGCGGAGCGCCGGGCGCTGCTGGAGTTCGTTCTCACACAGGCGGCCACCGGCATGAGGACATCCGAGATCGGCAAGCGGCCCGTGAGCGAGGTCGAAGTGGACGACAAGGGCAACGTGGTGTTCGTCCTCGGTGAGGCTGCTACCAAGACGAGGAAGACTCGCCGTGTGCCCGTGCTCGACGACACCGTGGCCCGGCTGCTCAGAGAGAGGATCGAGGAGCTGCCCGATGGGGCATATCTCTTCGGGGCGCCCACCGACCCGATGAAGGAGTGGCTTCCGAGGAACCGCGACCGCAAGCTCGCAGCCCTGTACGAGGAGCTGGCCGAGGCCTGCGACATCGAGATGTTCAAGGTCGAGCGCGGGCACTCATGGCGAACGACGATCAACAGCATCCTGGCCGACACGGTTCCCGAGGATCAACGGATCAGGCTGCTCGGGCACACCAGGGAGATTAACAGGTCCCATTACACCGACGCCCGCGAGGTCGAGGCCCTCAAGGCGGCAGCCTCTCAGGCTCTCACCTCATGTTGAATCTCATGTTGACTCATGGGATTACAGGGGTTTCACGGGGAGTTGACGGGAAGAATGAAGAGGGAGAAAACATTGACGCACCGCCAGAAACTGGCAACTCCCTGAGACTCCCTGTGAATTGAATACCCCTCTCAAGGGGTCGTGGGTTCAAATCCCGCTAGCCCGACAAATGGGACGCCCATCCTGATTCAGGATGGGCGTCCTTTTTCGCGTTGCCCTAACCGGAGGTCTCCAGCTATCTCAACCGTTGACAACCTCCCAGGAAACACAGCTAGTCTCCCATCGCCGTGCCGACCTCGCGAGCTGCCTCAATCCATTCGTGGTCTGTGGGTACGTACTTGACCTTGCCGGCCACCGACTCGAGGTCTACCAGCTCAGTGCCGTGCCCGCGGTCAGCCACCATGACGTTGAAATGGCCCTCGGCCACGGCCGCCGCGCCCGCCACGCCGAGCCGAGTGCCCAGCAGGCGATCCGCACCGTTGGGGGTACCACCGCGCTGCACATGACCAAGGATTGTCACGCGTGCCTCGAGCCCCGTCAGCGACTCAAGCTCCTGCGCCAACGCCAACGACGTGCCGCGGTGGGAGCTCTCGATCGCTTTGACAGACTTCTTCGCGATCGCCTTCGCCTCCGGCGATGAGGCGTCCTTGACAAGGGTACGCGCGTATTCGAGTTGCTTGGCCTCCTCGATTGGCATCGCGCCCTCTGCGACGGCGACCACGGAAAAGCTCAGTCCGTTCGCCCGACGTCGTTCGATCTTCTCCGCGATCGCCTCAACCGAGTATGGGATCTCCGGAATCAGAATGACGTCGGCGCCACCGGCGATACCCGCACCGAGGGCAAGCCAGCCCGCGCGATGTCCCATAAGCTCAACCACGATAATGCGATGGTGGGAATGCGCCGTCGAATGGAGGCGGTCAATTGCCTCGGTGGCGATCTCAAGCGCGGTTGAGAAGCCGAAGGAGGAGTCCGTGTAGAGAATGTCGTTGTCGATCGTCTTCGGCAGGTGGATGACGTTGAGCCCGGCCTCGGCAAGCCGATGGGCGTTTTTGGCCGTTCCCCCGCCGCCCAGACAAACGAGAGCGTCGAGGCCATCGGCCTCGTAGTTATCCACGATCGTGGGGATCATGTCCGTCTTTTGGCCATTGACCATCATGCGATGGACCTTGTCACGAGACGTGCCCAGGATCGTGCCGCCCGTCGTCAGGATACCCGACAGCTCCCTGGCCTCAAGCTCAACGAAACGATTCTCAGCCAGTCCGCGCATACCATCGCGGAAACCCACGAGCTGCCAGCCGTAGTTGCCGATCGCTGCCTTGCCAAAGCCACGAATGGCCGCGTTCAACCCGGGTGCGTCGCCGCCTGCGGTGAGGATTCCAATTCTCTTAGTCATGGCTCAATTATGGCCCATGACCGCGGCGCATGTGGGCTTTTGGCACGCATGCTCAAACCACATGATTGCCGCGCACGACCTCCGTCTGGATGCCCTGGCTACTTTCGCTTGCGTCGCTCGCGCACACGCACCGAAATCTCCACGGGTGAGCCGAGGAAATCGAAGGTCTCGCGCAGCCGGCGCTCGATGAAGCGCCGGTAACCGTGATCCAGGAAGCCCGTGGTGAAGAGCACAAAGCGAGGCGGCTGAACGGCCACCTGGGTGGCAAAGAGGATGCGCGGCTGGCGGCCGCCCCGAACCGGGTGAGGGTTGGCAGCGACCAGTTCTCCGAGCGTCGAATTGAGCTTGGAGGTCGTGACGCGCTTATCCCACGAGTCGAGCGCCTTCTCCATCGCGCGCGTGAGGCGGTTGGTGTGCCATCCCGTCTTGGCGGAAATGTTGATGCGCTCTACCCACGGCATCTGCACGAGTTCGCGTTCGATGTCGCGGTCGAGCTGGATGCGCCGCTCGTCGTCCACCAGGTCCCACTTGTTGCACACGAGAACCATCGCGCGCCCGGCATCGATGACCTGCTGCATGATACGCACGTCCTGCTCGGACAGATCCGAGGAGGCGTCGATGAGCATCAGCGCGAGCTCCGCCTTATCGATGGCGCGCTGTGTGCGCAGGGAGGCGTAGTAGTCGGCGCCGGACTGCATATGCACACGACGCCGAATGCCCGCGGTGTCGACGAAGGTCCACACTCGCCCGTCAAGTTCGACGATCTCGTCGACCGGGTCGCGCGTGGTGCCGGCGAGGTCGTCGACCACCACGCGGTTCTCCCCCGCCAGCTGATTAAGCAGCGAAGACTTGCCGACGTTCGGCTTTCCCACGAGCGCCACGCGGCGCGGCCCCTTACCCGGACGCTCTCGCCGCACGCCGGAGACCTTGGGTAGCACCCGCATCGCCTCGTCCAGCAGATCCCCCGATCCGCGCCCATGAAGGGCGGAGACGGGGAACGGCTCGCCCAACCCGAGAGACCACAGGTAGGCCACGTCCGCCTCCTGCGCGGGCGAATCAACCTTGTTGGCTGCCAGCACGGTCGGCTTGCCGGAACGTCGAATCAGCTCCACGATGCGCTCGTCGCCGTCCGTAACGCCCACGTTCGCGTCCACGACGAGCACGACGGCGTCGGCCTCCCGGATCGCGATCTCGGACTGGTCGGCAACTGAGCGGTCGATGCCGGTCACGTCGATCTCCCACCCGCCGGTGTCCACGACCGTAAAGACGCGTCCGTTCCATTCGGCGTCGTAGTAAACACGGTCGCGCGTGACGCCGGGGGTGTCCTGCACGACGGCGACTCGCCGGCCCACCACCCGGTTGACGAGGGTGGACTTGCCCACGTTGGGCCGTCCGACGATCGCCAACACGGGGTTGGTCGGAGCCACCTCAGCGGGTGCGATCTCGGGGTCGATGTCGAGCAGCGCGGCGTCGTCGTCCTCAAGTTCGTAGTCTTCGAGGGACGAGCGCATGAGCTCGTAGTTGGCCTCTTCCTGGGCGTCGTTCTCAGTCACGGTAGCCTTCCGGGATCAGGTCGATGACGGCGGCCACGACGTCGTCGATGCCAAGGTTGGACGAGTCGATGGTGGTCACGCCGTCCTCGGCGACGGTGAAGTTGATGACGGTGGAGTCGTCGCGGTCACGGCGGAGCACCTCGTCGCGGGTGGCGGCGATGGCGTCCTGGTCGGTGGTGCCGAGGTTCTCCCTGGCGCGACGCGCCAAACGCGCCTCCTCCGAGGCGGTCAGTAGTACCCGCACGGGCGCGTTGGGGGCAACCACGGTGGTGATATCGCGCCCTTCGGCCACGATCCCCCGGCCCTGCGAATGGCCGGAGGGGGTGGACTCTTCGGCGATGATCGCCTGCTGCATGCGCACCATTTCTGCCCGCACGTCAAGGTTGACCGCCAGCTTCGAGACCACCTTGGATACCTCGGAGGTGCGGATCGCGGCCGTGATGTCATTGTCAGCGCACATGAAGCGCTGGCTGGCGGGGTCGAGGTCGATCGAGAGCGGCATCGACCGGGTCGATGCGAGGACAGCCTCGGCGTCGTCGAGGTCGACGCCCTCGTGGACGGCCCACCACGTGGCCGCGCGGTACATCGCACCGGTATCGAGGTAGGACAGCCCCAACTCGCGAGCCACCCGCTTGGCCACGGTCGACTTGCCGGAGCCCGAGGGCCCATCGATGGCGATCACCAACGGCTGAGGATTCTCACTTCTGACCACTTGCCACCCCTTCTGTTCCAGGCCGCGTTCGAGGGGAAGCCCCTGATGCGGGTTGACCTTGAGAATAACCCGACCCACCGGCTGGCGTGCCGAGTGCTCCATCTCGAGGTCCTCGATGTTGATTCCAAGCTCGCCGATCTCGGCGAACAGTCGCCCGAGCATGCCCGGCTGATCCGGGATGAGGACGATGACGTCGGCGTAGGAGGCGCGCGCCCCTCCGTGCTTGCCCGGGATGCGGGCCACGCCCTTGTTGCCGTCCGAGATGACGGACGATATGCGGTCCAGGCCAGAGTCCCGGTCGAGGGTGGCGACGAGCGCGCCTAGGCGGGCCGAGATGCCCCGCAATACGTTCGCGATCTCGGTGCGGTTGCCGTTGATGATCGACGTCCACAGTAGCGGGTCCGATTCCGCGATTCGCGTGACGTCGCGCAGACCCTGACCAGCCAGGTCGAGGGCTTGCGCGGGTGCATCGCGCAGGGCCGAAGCCACGAGCGAGCTCATGAGCTGAGGCATGTGGGACACGAGTGCGACGGCGTGGTCGTGTTCTGCGGCGCTGAGCATGGATACCGACGCACCCATGTCGACGGCGAGCGTGCGCACCGCCCCCACCGCCGCTTGCGACGTGTGATCGTTGGGGGTGATGACCCACGGGCGGCCGACGAAGAGGTCGGCGTCGGCGGCTATCGCGCCGGACCGCTCCTTGCCCGCCATCGGGTGCGAGCCGACCCAGCGGTCGAATCCGGGGTGGCCCTCGAGCGCGGCGCCGATCTTATCCTTGACCGAGGCTACGTCGGTGACCACCGCATCCGGGAATCGATCCAGCGCGCTCGCCACGACCCCCGCCGTCACGTCGGGCGGAATCGCGACGACGACGATCTTCGGCTTGGCGACCGGATCCAGTGTTCCCGCCCCCAGATCGCGGGCGAGGGCGGCAGCCACCGGCGAGGCATCCTCGAGGTGAACCTCCACCCCGGCGCGGCGCAGGCGCAACGCGATGGAGGTGCCAAGCAGACCGGCGCCGATCACCAGCACCGGCGAGGGCGTGAGCACGGTGTCGTTCACAGCTTCACCATGCTCATGAGGGCGCCGAGCTCGGAGCCGGCCACCTGGCGCACTTGGCCCGGCTTAAGACGCCCGATCGTGATGTTGCCGAATTGGGTGCGCACCAGGTCAATCACGGGGAAGCCGACCTCCTCCATGATCCTGCGCACGATGCGGTTGCGCCCCGAATGCAGGGTCAGCTCCACGATCGAATGCTTCTTGCCCAATTCGCGTAGCACGAAGCTGTCCACCTTGACTGGGCCGTCGTCGAGCGTGATCCCCTTCTCCAACACCTTGGTCAGACCGCGCGGAACGGTGCCTTCCACGCGGGCGATGTACGTCTTGGGCACCTCGTAGGAGGGGTGGGTGAGGCGGTGAGCGAGCTCGCCGTCGTTGGTCAGCAGGATGATGCCCTCCGTGTCGGCGTCGAGGCGGCCCACGTGGTAGAGCCGCTCGGTGCGGTCCGCGACGTAGTCGGCCAGCGTTGGCCGACCCTGGTCATCGCTCATGGTGGACACGACGCCGCGCTCCTTGTAGCACACGAGCGTCAGCTTCGTCTCGTCGAGCTGAACCCGGTTGCCGTCAACGTGGATGACGGCGTCGGGGCTGACCCGGATGCCGAGCTGGCGCACGACGACGCCGTCGACACTGACCCGCCCCTGGGTGATGAGCTCCTCGCAGGCGCGCCGGGATCCAACGCCGGCGTGTGCGAGCACCTTTTGTAGGCGCTCCCCGTTGGCGTCGTACAGGTCCTGTGCGCGTGTCATCGTAGCTCCTTTTCGACCTCGTCGAGGTCGGCATCGTCTGGCAGGTAGGGCGCCAAGGGGGCCAGGTCGTCGAGTGAGTTCATGCCCATCTTCTCAAGGAAGAGCGGGGTGGTGGCGTACAGGCTCGCGCCCGTGGCGGCCGTGCTTCCCACCTGCTCGACCAACCCCCTGGTGACCAAAGTTCGAACAACAGAGTCTACCTCAACTCCACGGATTGACGCGATTTGTGCGCGGGTGCACGGCTGGCGGTAGGCGATGACGGCGAGCGTCTCGAGCGCTTGGACCGACAGCCGGGAGGACTGGCCCGATGTGATGAATCCGGCCACGATCTCGCTGTAGCGCGGGTGGGAGTAGAAGCGCCAGCCGCCACCCGCCTCGCGTAGCTCGAATCCGCGCTGTTCCTCCGTGTAGGCACGAGCCATCGCGCGCAGGAGGGAGTCGGTATCGGCCTCGGGCAGGTCGATGGACGCCGCGAGCCGATCCGCCGGGATGGGCTCGGGCGCCACCATCAAGATCGCCTCGAGGGCGCCACGCTGAACGTCACTCATCGCTATCCTCACTTTCGTCATTCTCCCCCGCCGACGGCGCCGATGCCAGGAGCGCCGCAGACACATCCGCCGAAGGGCGGGCGTCTTTCGGCGTTGCCGTGCGCGTGATGAAGAGGGTGGCCAGTGGGCCATTTTGCTCGACATCGACCTCCCCGCCGCGCAGCATCTCAAGGACCGCCAGGAAGCGGGAGACCACGGTCGTGACCGAGTGGGCCTGCCGGCACAGTTCGGTGAAGGAGACCCGCTCCCCCACCACGAGGGTCTGGCGCAGGTAGTCCACCTGGGTCTCGACGGGCACCAGCGGGTCGTGCAGGTGGTCGAAGGTGACCTCCTCAGGCATGCGGGTCAAGGCGCGCGCCGCCAGCAGGGCAAGGTCCTCCACGCCGATGCGCAATTCGACCTCGGGTAAAAGAGCGCGGAAGCGCTCCTCCATCGGCACGTCACGCGCGTGGGACAGCGACTGCACGGCCAGCGTGGCAGCAAGGTCGGCTGC
The DNA here is from genome assembly GCA_022783305.1 of Trueperella sp. Classification (GTDB taxonomy): domain Bacteria; phylum Actinomycetota; class Actinomycetes; order Actinomycetales; family Actinomycetaceae; genus Trueperella; species Trueperella abortisuis. Next base: position 15,757 of record JALEWQ010000130.1, read on the forward strand.
AACGTCCTTGTAGGCCTTGTACTGCAAGAGCTTGGCGAACAGGAGGTCACGTGCGCTGAGGATCTCCACGTCCTCTTCCTCGACCTCCTCGTGCGGAAGCAGGCGCGCCGCTTTCATGTCCAGTAGGGTCGCGGCGATGACGACGAACTGGGACATCTGCGACAGGTCGGCCTCGTGAACACGCACGAAGTCCAGGAACTCGTCGGTCACTTCGGCCAGCGCCACCTCGGTGACGTCGAGCTTCTTGCGGGAAATCAGTGAGAGGAGAACCTCAAACGGCCCCGAAAAGACATCGAGATCGACGGCGAATCCATCGCTAAAGAGATCCTCGTCGCCGCTCACTAGGGTGCGCCGCCACGGCAGATCAGTTCGCGTGCAAGCCGGCGGTAGGCCTCGGCGCCCTTCGATTTCGGGTCGTAGCTGGTGATCGGCTCAGCCGCCACTGTGGCGTCCGGGAAGCGGACGGTGCGAGGGATCTGGGTCTCGAAGACCTTCTCCCCGAACTGTTGGCGGATCGTGGAGATCACCTCGCGAGCGTGTAGCGTGCGCGTGTCGACCATGGTCAGCAGTACGCCATCCACGCTCAGCTGCGGGTTGAGTCGGTCTTGGACACGCTCGATCTGGTCGATAAGGAGCGCAACGCCGCGCATGGCGAAGAACTCCGCCTCCAGTGGGATCATGACGCCGTGGGCGGCGGTGAGCGCGTTGATGGTGAGCAGGCCGAGGGAGGGCTGGCAGTCGACGATGATGACGTCGTAATCGTTGACTATCGGACGCAACACCCGCAGGAGCGACTGTTCGCGCGCCACCTCGTTAATGAGCTGGATTTCGGCGGCGGACAGCTCAATGTTCGACGGCACAATGTCGAGGTTCTCGGTGGAGGTGTGGTGGATGATCCGCGTGATGTCGGGCTTGGCGGAGAGCATCTCGTCATACAGCGTCCGCTCGAGGCTCATCGCGTTGATACCCACGCCCGCAGATGCCGCGCCTTGCGGGTCAAAATCGACGATGAGAACCTTGCGCCCGTATTCGGCCAGCGCCGCGGCGAGGTTGATCGAAGTGGTCGTCTTGCCCACGCCGCCCTTCTGGTTGCACATGGCGATAATGCGGGCAGGACCGTGGGAATCCAGATCGGCAGGGAGCGGAAAGTCGCGTCCGGGATCCAGGTCGTCGAGGAGATCAGTCTGTACAGGAGTCACATCACTAATCTACCTGATGTCGGCAAGTTCTTAAGCGTGCAGGGCTCGAGGGTGGGAACTGGCATACGTTTCACGCATCGTCTGCGTGGTGACCTTGGTGTAGATCTGCGTCGTGGTCACCGACGAGTGGCCCAGCATTTCCTGGACGATCCGCACGTCCGCTCCGCCCTGGAGCAGGTGGGTGGCGAACGAGTGGCGGAAGGTATGCGGCGAGACGCCCTCGATCCCGGCGCGCTGGGCGATCGCTTTAATCGCCGTCCACGCCGACTGCCGGGTGAGCGGTTTGCCTCGCGTGTTGAGGAATAACGACGCCGTGCCGGTCCCCTTCGCCGCCAGCGCAGGCCTGCCTCGCACGAGGTAGGCCTCCAGCGCGGCGATGGCGTACTGCCCAAGCGGGAGGATTCGCTCCTTACGACCCTTGCCGAACAGACGAATCGTGGCGGAATCAAGGTCGACGTCGTCGGCCGTGAGCCCCACCGCCTCCGCGATGCGCGCGCCGGTGCCGTAGAGGACCTCGACGAGGGCGCGGTCACGCAGAGCGATCGGCCCGTCACCGACGGATGCGGCCTCGATCAGGGCGGTCATCTGCTCGACCGTGATCGCCTTGGGTAGGCGCTGGCCGATCTTCGGTGGGCGCAGGTCAGCCGTGGGGTCGGCGGACGTGCGGCCCTCGAGGTAGAGGAATCCGTGCAGGCGTCGGATCGCGGTCACCATCCGCGCCACCGAGGACGTGGCGAAGACCGCGCCCGCCCGCCCATCTCGCAGGTAGTCGACGAAACTGGCGGCGTCCTCGGGCGTGGCGCTCGAAAAGGAGTGCACGCCGCGCGATTCGAGGTGATTCACATAATGGGAGATGTCGCGCCGGTAGGCGGAGGTGGTGTTCGTCGAGAGCGAGCGCTCCACGCTGAGGTGGGCGAGGAATTGGCTGACGTCGCGCGCAAAATCACTGCCATGCACTTTAGCGCGTCTGTCCACGTCTTACGCTCCCTTTGTGAGATAACCGCGTAGACTTTACTATAACCGCTCACCCGCACTCTAAACGAAGGAGTTTTTCATGACGTTCGAATGGAGCGACCTTGACCAGAAGGCCGTAGACACCGGCCGCGTGCTCGCCGCCGACGCCGTGCAGAATGTCGGCAACGGCCACCCAGGCACGGCCATGTCGCTGTCGCCCGCCGCCTACCTGCTCTTCCAGAAGGTCATGCGCAATGACCCAGCTGATGACGCCTGGCTCGGCCGGGATCGCTTCGTCCTGTCCGCCGGCCATTCCTCGCTGACCCAGTACGTCCAGCTTTTCCTCGCCGGCTACGGCCTCGAGGTTGAGGACCTCAAGGCGCTACGCACCGAAGGCTCCCTCACCCCCGGCCACCCCGAGTACGGCCACACGAAGGGCGTGGAGATCACCACCGGCCCGCTCGGCCAGGGCCTGGCCTCCGCGGTTGGCATGGCGATGGCATCTCGCCGCGCCCACGGCCTATTCGATCCGAACACCCCCGAGGGTGAGTCCGTCTTTGACCACTTTGTCTACGTCATCGCGGGAGACGGTTGCATGCAGGAGGGCGTGACCTCCGAGGCGTCCTCCATCGCGGGGACCCAAAACCTGGGCAACCTCATCGTCATTTACGACGACAACCGCATCTCCATTGAGGACGACACCTCGATCGCCTTCTCCGAGGACGTGCTGGCCCGCTACGAGGCCTACGGCTGGCACACCCAGCACGTGAGCTGGCTCGGCGACGGCGAGTACCACGAGGACGTCGAGGCGCTCTACCGGGCCATCGAGGAGGCCAAGAAGGTCACCGACAAGCCCTCGGTCATCAAGCTGTCCACGATCATCGCCTGGCCGGCGCCCACCAAGCAGGGCACCGGCGCCTCGCACGGCTCGGCCCTTGGCGAGGACGAGATCCGCCAGACCAAGGAGTTCCTCGGCCTCGACCCGGACAAGTCCTTCTACATCGATCCCAAGGTGCTCGAGCACACCCGCGCCCAGGCCAAGGCGAAGGCCGAGGCGGCTCGCGCCGCGTGGGAGCCGAAGTTCGACACGTGGGCAAAGGAGAACCCCGAGGCCAAGGCCTTGCTCGATCGGGTGCTCGCCCACAGGCTTCCCGACGGCTACGCCGACGCCTTCCCCACCTTCGAGGCGGACAAGCCGGTAGCTACCCGCGCCGCCTCCGGCGTCGTGCTCAACGCGATCAAGGACGCCCTGCCCGAGCTGTGGGGCGGCTCCGCCGATCTCGCGGGCTCGAACAACACGATCATGAAGGGCGAGCCGTCCTTCTTCCCCGAGGAGCGCTCATCGGCGATGTTCCCCGGCAACGAGTACGGGCGCAACCTGCACTTCGGCATCCGTGAACACGGCATGGGCTCCATCGTCAACGGCATCGCGCTAGACGGTCTGACCCGCCCGTATGGCGCAACCTTCTTCGTCTTCGCAGACTACATGCGCCCGGCCGTCCGCCTTGCGGCGCTCATGAAGATCCCCTCCACCTTCGTGTGGACCCACGACTCGGTGGGTGTGGGCGAGGACGGCCCCACGCATCAGCCGATTGAGCACCTGTGGGCCTACCGCGCGATCCCTGGCCTGGACATCGTCCGCCCGGCGGATGCCAACGAGACCTCCTACGCCTGGCGCGGCATCCTCGAGCGCACCGACCGCCCGGCCGGCCTCATCCTGTCCCGCCAAAACCTTCCCGTCCCCGCCCGTGGCGAGGGGGCGCTGGCCTCGGCTGAAGGCGTCCTCAAGGGCGGCTACGTGCTGGCCGATGCCGAGCAGCTCGACGTCGTCATCATGGCCACCGGCTCCGAGGTTTCCGTGGCGCTCGAAGCCCGCGAGGAGCTGGCCAAGGAGGGCATCGGCGCGCGCGTCGTCTCGATGCCGTGCCTGGAGTGGTTTGAGGAGCAGCCTGAGGACTACCGCGAGTCGGTGCTGCCCTCTTCCGTCAAGGCACGCGTCTCGGTGGAGGCCGGCTCGACGCTCGGCTGGCGCAACTATGTGGGCGACGCCGGTCGCACGGTCGGCATCGACCACTTCGGCGAATCCGCCAACGGCGGCTTGCTGCTGAAGAAGTACGGCATGACCGCGCAGAACGTGGTCAAGGCCGCCAAGGAATCCATCGCTGCGGCCACGAAGTAGGAGGCCACGTGTCCAATCTTGCAAAGCTCTCCGAGCTCGGTGTGTCCATCTGGCTCGACGATCTCTCGCGCTCCCGGCTCGATTCGGGCAACCTCGAGGGGCTCATTCACGATCATTCGGTCGTGGGCGTGACCACTAACCCCTCCATCTTCCAAGCCGCCATCTCCGGCTCGGATGCCTACCGGGACGACATCGCACGCCTGGCGGACGAGGGAAAGACGGCCGAGGAGATCATCACCGCCCTCACCACCGACGACGTGCGGCGGGCCTGCGACCTGTTCGCACCCACGTTCGAGGCGAGCCGCGGCTACGACGGGCGCGTGTCGATCGAGGTAGACCCGCGTCTGGCCCACAACCCCGCCCCCACTTTGGCGCAGGCCAAGGAACTGTGGGCGATGGTTGACCGCCCGAACGTGATGATCAAGATCCCTGCCACGAAGGCGGGCCTGCCGGCCATCCGCGACGCGATCGCCGCGGGCCTTTCGGTCAACGTCACGCTCATCTTCTCGGTTGAGCGCTACGAGGAGGTCATCGATGCCTACCTCAGCGGACTCGAGGCGGCCCTCGCGGCCGGCAAGGATCTTTCCACCATCCACTCCGTCGCCTCCTTCTTCGTCTCCCGTGTGGATACGGAGATCGATGCGCGGCTGGAGAAGATCGGCGGCCAGTCCGCGCTTGCCATGCGCGGCAAGGCTGGCGTGGCCAACGCGCGCAACGCCTATGCCGCTTTCCTCAAGCATGTCGAGTCGGAACGCTTCCGCGACCTGGAGGACGAGGGCGCCAACATGCAACGTCCGCTGTGGGCTTCCACGGGCGTGAAGAACCCCGACTACTCCCCCACCCTGTACGTGGATCAGCTCGCCACCGCACACGTGGTCAACACGATGCCGGAGGCGACACTGTGGGCCACGAAGGACGGCGCGGAGCTTGTGGGCGACACCGTGCGCCCCAACCTCGACGAGGCCGCGAACACGATCAAGCGCCTGACCCTTCTGGGCATCGACGTCCCCGGCGTCGCCGCCAAGCTCGAGGAGGAGGGCGTGGAGAAGTTCGAGACCGCCTGGGATCAGCTCATCGATACGGTCACCGACGCGATGAACGCTAACTAGGGGTAGAGTAGGTGAGGCAGGGTTGCTCGATGGGGCGGCCCTGCCTCACTTTTTGGAGGTACACACATGGGACCTGAGTGGTCGAATCCGCTCCTATCAAACGGCGACACCCGGCTCCTTCGGGTGGCGGGCCCGTGCGGCTTGGTACTCTTCGGCATCACGGGCGACCTGTCAAAGAATAAGATCCTGCCCGCGATTTACGACCTCTCCCACCGCGACCTCTTGCCGGCTTCTTTCACCCTGATCGGGGTGGCACGCCCGAAGGCGTCCATCCCCGACCTGACCGCCTGGGTGGAGGATGCGATTCGTGCGGGGGCTAAGACCGGTATCGACGAGACGGCGCTTCGCCAGCTCATCGCTGGATTCCGGGTGGTGGAGGGTGACTACGACTCGCCCGAGACCTTCGCCAAGCTGCAGGCCGAGCTCGAGGCTGCGAACGTCGAGCGCGGAACCGATGGGAACTACGCCTTTTACCTTGCTATCCCCCCGGCGCTCTTCCCCAAGGTTCTCACCGAACTCAAGGATGCAGGGCTGGCCAGCCAGGAGGAGGGTTGGCGGCGCGTTGTCATCGAGAAGCCCTTCGGCCGTGACTTGGCAAGCGCTCAAGAGCTGGACCGGATCGTGACCGGGGTCTTCGACGAGTCTTCGATCTTCCGCATCGACCATTATCTTGGCAAGGAGACGGTGCAAAACATCCTCGCCCTGCGCTTCGCCAACGAGCTCTTCGAGCCGATCTGGAACAATGCCCACGTCGACCACGTGCAG
>JALEWQ010000143.1 GCA_022783305.1 Trueperella sp.
CTGGGCGCCTCGGGATACGGCGTTGCGCTGCTGTACGAGCTTTACGGCGCGCCGGACCTGGCGTTGACGCAGGTGTTGGTGGAGACGATGTCGCTCGTCGTCTTCATCCTTGTCCTGCGCCGCCTTCCCCCCTACTTCTCGCGCCGGCCGTTGCGCTTCTCGCGCGTTTGGCGGATCACGGTGGCCTGCCTGTTCGGCGTGATGACGGTGGTGCTCGGCGTGATCGCCGCAGGCGCCCGCATTCACACCCCGATCTCGGTGAACTTCCACGACGAGGCCTACACGTATGGGTACGGCAAGAACATCGTCAACGTGACGCTGGTGGATATTCGCGCGTGGGACACCTTCGGTGAGATCGCCGTGGTGGTGGCCTGCGCGATCGGCATCTCCTCCCTGCTCTTTATCCGCGACCGTGGCGGACGCATCGACCGCTTCCGCAACCTGCAGGCGCCCCGGGTGAACGTGGCCGGCCAGCTTATCGCCCCCGCGCACGACGCCGCCGGGCCGACCTGGCGTCGCACCCGGGCGCGCACCATCGAGTCGTCGGTGGTGGCCCCTGGGCGCAACCGGCGCTGGCTCGTGGGCACGGATCAGGTGCCGTTCGGGCACCGCTCGGTGATCCTCGAGGTGGGCACCCGTCTGGTGTTCCACACGATCCTGGCCGTGTCCGTCTTCTTCCTTTTCGCCGGTCATAACGCTCCCGGCGGCGGTTTCGCGGGCGGGTTGCTCGCGGGAATCGCGCTGGTGGTGCGCTACGTGGCGGGTGGGCGCTACGAACTGGGCGCCGCGATCCCGCTCCACCCTGGCCACCTCATGGGCGCCGGTCTGGCCACCGCGGGCGTGGCGGCGCTGGTTCCGGTGGCGCTCGGCGGCAAGATCCTGCAGTCGGCGAAGATCGAGTTGGTCTTGTGGGGTTTCGGGGACGTCAAGATCGCCACCGCCATCTTCTTCGACATTGGTGTCTATCTGGTGGTTATCGGCCTCGTGCTTGACGTCTTGCGCTCGCTTGGCGCCGAGATCGACCGGCACGGCGAGGTCGAGGCGGCCGACGAGCCGCACTACGAGATTCGCCCCTCCACCGATGCGCGCCGTGACACCTCCGACGCCGAGCAGGCCCGTTCCTACGACGGCGTCCCCCACGTGGCGCCCGAAGCGATCCCCGCGGGGGCGCCAGTTGCGCCGGTTGTGCCCGCGGCGGCCAGCGAAGGCGGGGCGGCTGGAGCTGGGTCTGGCGCCCCGGCGTCGCCCGCACACCACACACCTGAGAGTGAGTTCGACATCGACACCACGGGCCTGACCACGATTGCCTCCGACCCGGCCACCACCTCCACGGCCCTGACCGGACGGGAGGAGAGACCATGAGTTTCTCGCTTGCGCTAGCGATCGTCTCCGGCGTGCTCGTCGCCGTCGGCGTCTACCTGGTGCTCGAACGCTCCCTTTCGCGGATCGTGCTCGGGTTGGCGGTGCTGACTAACGGCGTCAACATCCTCATGCTCATCGCAGGCGGCCCCTCCGGCGCGCCGCCGATGGTGGGGGAGGCCGCCCAAGAGGACATGGCCGACCCGCTCGTCCAGGCGATGATGCTCACCGCAATCGTCATCTCGCTGGCTCTGACCGGTTTCCTCCTCGCGCTCGCCTACCGCTCCTGGCAGCTCAACGCCTCGGACGAGGTTCAGGATGATCTCGAGGATCGACGTATCGCTAACCGCACCGAGGAGGCCAAGTTCGAGGCCCGCACCGACAAGCCGGCCGACCTCGAGGACGACGCCCCCGACATCCGCGACGAGACCGACGATGAACCGGACTCGCCCGACGACGCCGCGCCCGCGGCCGTCCGCGATGCGGGATCCGCCGGTGACCCGATGCGTGCTGAGCCGCACGCCGCCAATCCGGAGGGGAGGGACGCATGAGCTGGGATTTCCTTGTCGCTCTGCCCGTGGCGCTACCGTTGTTCGGCGCGGGCCTGTCGCTGGCATTCGCTTCGGTGCGCCGCCTGCAGGGCTTCCTCTCGGCCGGCATCCTGGCGGTGGTGTGGCTGGTGGCGGGCACGCTGCTCGTCATGTCGGCCTCGGGCCCGATCGTGCTCGACGTCGCGAACTGGGCCGCACCCGTCGGCATCTCGCTCGTCGCTGACCGGCTGAGCGCTATCATGCTCTTCACTTCGGTCACGGTCACGCTCACGGTTCTGCTGTACTCGCTGGCCCAGGGTGCCGCCGATGGCGACGACGCCGCCCCGATCGCGGTCTACCACCCCGCCTTCCTCCTGCTGTCGGCGGGCGTGTCCAACGCATTCCTGAGCGGGGACCTGTTCAACATTTACGTGGGGTTTGAGCTGCTGCTGACGGCGTCGTTCGTGCTCATCACCCTCGGCGGCACCCGTGACCGCATTCGCTCGGGCACCGTGTACGTGGTGGTGTCGCTGATTTCGTCGGTGGTCTTCCTCATCGCGATCGCGATGACGTACGCGGCGGCGGGCACGGTCAACCTCGCCCAGCTGGCGTTGCGCTTGCCTGAGATCGACCCCGACGTACGGATCGCGATCCAGGTGATGCTGCTGGTCGGCTTTGGCATCAAGGCCGCCGTCTTCCCGCTGTCAGCCTGGCTGCCCGACTCCTACCCGACCGCCCCGGCCCCCGTCACCGCCGTGTTCGCCGGCCTGCTGACGAAGGTGGGCGTCTATGCGATCATCCGTACCCAGACGTTGCTCTTCCCTTACAACCGGTTGACGGTGGTGATCGGCGTCGTCGCGATCATGACGATGCTGATGGGGATCCTCGGTGCGGTGGCCCAACAGGACATCAAGCGCCTGCTGTCCTTCACCCTCGTGTCACACATCGGCTTCATGATCTGGGGTATCTCGCTGTACTCGGTGCATGGGCTGGGCGCGACCATCTACTACGCCGTTCACCACATCACCGTCCAGACCGCGCTCTTCCTGGTGGTCGGGCTCGTCGAACGACGCGGTGGCACCACCTCGCTCATCCGGCTTGGCTCGCTTGCCAAGGTCTCGCCCCTCATTGCGGCGCTCTACATCGTGCCGGCCCTGAACTTGGCGGGCATCCCGCCGGGGTCGGGCTTCTTTGGTAAGGTCGGGCTGATCCAGGCTTCGGTGGACCGCGGCTCGCTCATCGACTGGGCGCTGATTGCCACCGGCATCATCTGCTCCCTGCTGACGTTGTACGCCGTCTCGCGCGCGTGGAACATGGCATTCTGGCAGACGGCGCCCGAGCCGCTCTCGGCCAAGCCGATCCCCTGGGGGATGACGGCGGCTTCCGGCGCGCTCGTGGCCTTCTCCCTGGTCATCTCGTTCTTCGCGGGGCCTATCTACCAGTTCACGGAGGGTGCGGCCCTCGAGCTTCGGTCCCGCTCGCCCTACATCGTTGCCATCCTGCCTGAGGACGGGCGCGGCAGCGGGGAGTCGAAAGTGCCGGGCGAGGCGAGGCCGGGCGAAAGCGTGCCCAGCCCCGACGTTTCCGTGCCCACGCCCGGCCGGAGCGCGCCGGCGGAAGGAGGCGGCCGTGGCTAGCACACCCACTCGTTCCCACCGGACCCGTTCCGCGCGCGCCATCTACCGCGCCACCCGCCGCCCGGGCCGCTTCCCGCACGCCTCGGTCGGCATGCTCGCCTGGCTGACGGCGGTGTGGGTGCTGCTGTGGGGCGAGTTCTCGGCCGGCAACGTGCTGGCCGGCCTCATCGTGGCGCTCGCGATCACCACCGTGGCGCCCTTCCCCTACACGCCGTTCGACGGGCGCTCCCGCCCGAGGGCCGTGGTCGTGCTGGCGTTGCGTTTCCTCCTCGACATCGTCATCTCCTCCGCGCAGATCGCCAGTTTTATTCTGCGCGGCAAGCATCCCCGTGCCGCGATCATCCGCGTCCACCTGCGCTCCCACTCGGACGTCTACCTCGCCACGATCGCCGGCATGACGGCGCTGGTGCCGGGCTCGGTCGTCGTCGAGGCGCACCGGGTGACGGGCACCTTGTACGTCCACGTCTTCGACACTGAGCTCGCCGGTGGCGTGGAGGGCGTCCACCGCACCGTGCTCGAGCTGGAGGAGCGGATCCTGCGGGCATTTGCCTCGCACGACGAGCTCGTCGACGCCGGTTACGTCCCTGGGCCCACGCGCCGCTACGGGCGCCTGCCCGTCCCCTACGCGCCGGCCACGGGTGAGCCGCGCGACGCCGCCGGCGCGCCCGGCGGCTCACTGGAGGTGAACCCATGACCTACCTGCTCGGCGCGTGCATGGCGTTGCTGTTCGTCGCGGCGCTACTGGTACTGATGCGCATCTTTCGCGGGCCGACGGCGCTGGAGCGCATGGTCGCCCTCGACGTCATGACCTCGGTGGTCATCGGCGCGGTCGCCCTGCTCGCCGCGCTCACCCGACGCGCGGACCTGCTCGCGCTGTTCGTGGCGCTGTCCCTGGTCGGTTTCGTCGGCTCGACCACGCTCGCCCGCTTCCTCGCCCCCTCCGTGGGCGGCAAACGTCTGCCCGACCGGGAGGGCGCCCGGCAAGGGGGCGCCGGCCCGGGTATCCCCGCGCGCGGCGAGACCGGCCGCACGGGCGTCGTCGACGAGGGGAGGCGGCCGTGAACTGGGAACACATCGCAGACTGGGTGGGTATCACGCTCATCGTCATCGGCTCACTGTTTACGCTCATCGCCGCGATCGGGGTGTTCCGCTTCCGCGACCTGCTCTCGATTCAGCATGTGGCCACCAAGCCGCAGACGTTCTCGCTCATCATGCTCATGGTGGGGGTCTCGCTCATCGTGCGCAGCTCGACGATGACGTGGACAATGATGCTGGTGATTGGATTCCAGCTGATCACGGCGCCAATCTCGGCGCACATGATGTCGCGGGCGGGGTATCGCACGGGCCGGATCGACAAGAGCGCGCTCGTTATCGACGAGCTCGGCGAGGACATGACCACCGGCGACGACCGCGGGTGAGTGCGTCGGGCGCCCTGCGGGACCGGGGTGGCCCTCGCCTCGGCGGATGGAACGGCCAGATACTAGTATGAGACCAACCAGACTTATGGAGGAATGATGAACATCGGATGGAGACTGATCACGCTCGGAATCGCTGGAGCGGCCGGCGCCGCCTCGAACCTGGTGGTCAACCAGGTGTGGGAGAAGGGCCTAGGCAAGCACCGCCCCGCCGACGAGGCGGAGATGATGCAGATGCCGATGCGAGACGTCGTCGT
>JALEWQ010000021.1 GCA_022783305.1 Trueperella sp.
GGCAACCGGCAGGGCATTGCCGCGGCGATCCTCGCGCTCGTGTCCTATAACATGATGCAGGTCGGCCTGTTTGGCATGTTCGGTTTCTCGGGCGCGAACTTGGCCGAGGCGCTGACGGGCGTAAGCGTTCCGTGGTGGGTGGTTGGCGGCCTCGGGTGGCTGATCATCGGCTTCCTGGGTATGAAGAACGTCGACTTTTCCGCCAAGGTGGTGGGCGTCATCGTGGTGCTGGGCGTGGTGATTGTCCTGGTTGTTGCGGTGCTCGGCCTCGTCAACGCGCCGGAGGGCATTACTGCCGACGGCTTCCTGCCCGGCCAGATCGCCACCCCGGGAATCGGTGTGTTGCTTGCTTTCACGCTCGCCGCGTTCATGGGTTTCGAGTCCGGTGCGATCTACTCCGAGGAGACCGTCGACCCCGAGCGCACGATCCCGAAGGCGACCTATATCGCGGTTGTGACGATCGGCGTTTTCTACGCGGTGACGTCCTGGGCGTTCACGATGGGCATTGGCCCGTCGGCAATCATCGACGAGTCGGTCACGTATGGTCCCGACCTTATGTTCCTGTTCCTCGAAAGTTACAGCCCGGCGCTGTCGTATGTGGCGCAGCTGTTGTTCGTTCTCAGCCTGCTCGCGGCTCTCATTGCGTTCCATAACGCCGTGGCCCGCTACTTCTTCGCTCTCGGCCGCGCCCGCATCTTGCCCGCGTTCTTCGGGAAGGCCAGCGACGACGGCGCCCCTGTTGGCGGTTCGGTCGCGCAGTCGTTGATTGCGGTTACGGTAGTGGCGGTGTTCGTGCTGGCTGGCTTTGGCTCTGAGCTCGGCGACCTTTACCCTGTTCTCACGCTCTTCACGTGGATGACGAACGGGGCCGCGTTCGGTGTGGTGTGTCTGCTGGCGTTGACGGGTATCGCGATTTTGGTGTGGGCGCGGCGCGAGGACCGCGATGCCGGGTTGTGGCGCACGACGATCGCCCCTGCGGTTTCCGCTGCAGGTCTCATCGTTGTCGCGGTGCTGGTTGTGGTGAACTTTGACCTGATGATCGGGGATACCGGGCCGGCTTCGCTGCGCTGGGTCATGCCGGGTCTGATCGTGGCGACCGGGCTGGTTGGGGTTGTGGTTGGCGAGCGCCTCAAGCGCAGGAGGCCCGAGATCTACAATCACTTGCACGAGCAGCTTGACCGCATCGAGGGGTAGGCTTCGGGGGATTGGTGTGGCGCGCCGCCTGCCTGCGGGACGAATTGAGCCGTATCTGAAAAGATACGGCCCAATTCGTCCCGCACAGCCCCCTACTATCGGGTGCCTACTGCTCTAGTTCGTGGATCACCTTTCGGGCGGTCTCTACGCCGGTTTCGAGCGCCCCGTCAACCACGACGCCGCGCCAGCCGCGCGCCCAGTCCGCGCCTGCGAAGTGCAGGCGCGACGTCGATTCGCGGAAGTGGTGCCAACCTTCCGTGAACTGTCCCTGGCGGAGGCTTGCCCAGGCCTGGCCCGACCACTTGTCGGCCACCCAGTCGTGGCCGGTGCAGTCCACGACCTCCAGGTCGTCAAACCACTGGTTGACGATTGCCTGCGCGTCCTCGATGTTGCTCAGGTCCACGGCGTCGTGATCGGAGCCGAATCCCACGAGGATCGTGGTGTCGTCGTCCATGAAGTACTCCGAGCGCATGACGGAGATTTTCGCCGGGGACGGCGCGTACCCGAACACGTTGTGGCGCCCTTTGACCTTGATCCAGATCTTGCAGCCGGTGGAGTTCCACTTGTCCTCGATGGTTTTGGTGATGGTGGCGGGCAGGGCCGGGTTGAATTCGATGTTGCCCAGCGCGCCCACGGGCACGGTCACGATCACGGAGTCGGCCTCGATGATTTCCCCGGACTCGAGGTGGACCTTGGCGCCCTCGGTGTCGTGGTCGATCTTGGTCACGACGGTCTGGAGGCGGATCGGCCCGGTGAGGTCGCCCGCGATCCCGTTGTATAGGCCTTGCATGCCGTTGACCAGCTTGTAGCGCAGCGTCTGCGCGTCCAGCAACGACAGTCGGTGGTCGGACAGCGCCACCCATTGCTTCGCCATCAGCACCGACGTCGTCTCCGGGTTGCCGATGTACCCGGCTGACCAGTAGGCGTTCGCCAGGTCGATTTCCTCCTGGGTGAAGTCGCCCTCGCGTAGCACGTCGAGCACTGAACGTTGGTCGTCCTTGATGAACTGCTCGCGGATTTCGGCCGGCCCATCGAAGTCGTCGGAGAGCACCCACAGCGGGTTGTAGGGGTTGGGGAAGTACTCGTCGGAGTTCTTGAAGATCTCGGCCATCGGGCGGGCGAGGCGGCGGTCCATCTCTTCCTCGGTCGCCGCCACGATCTCCCCGTCGGCCAGCCAGCGCGCTTCGTCGGTGTGGGGGCTGGCCACGATGTCTTGCCCGTAGCGGGTGATTTCGCTCCAGATGTGCGGTTGGAACCAGTGCACCCACGTTGCGCCGATCTCGAGTGGGCGGCCCATCCTCTCGTCGGTCCACGCGCGCCCGCCGATGCGGTCGCGCGCCTCAAGGATCTGGTAGTCGATACCCTTCATCTGCAGCTCGCGCGCCGCCACTAGGCCCGCGAACCCGGCACCAACAATCACAACATGTTTCGACATGACGTTTCCTTTCCTCTATGCGTCTTCCTTGACGCCGAACGATGTCACTTTTATGGTGCTCGTCATGTCGGATTTTTCCTTGTGCTTCGGCGCAGGCCAGTTGTCACTCAAGGATCACGACGCCGCGGGTACGGCTCCGGCCGCCGCTGGTGCGGCTCCGGCCGCCGCGGGCGTGGATAACGGGTGATTCTGCGGACTTTGGTCGGCAAAACTGGCATTTTCACCCCTAGGATCACCAGTTGGCCACGCTCCTTCCCCCTATTCCCCCTCCCCCAGGACGCTGCGCCGGTAGGCGCTGGGCGAGATCCCGAAGCGGGCGGTGAAGGATTTGGACAGGTGTGCGGCGTCAACGAGCCCGTAGCGCGAACCGATGGCCTGGATGGTGTCGGATGCGAACCGAGGATCGGCGAGGCTGTCGCGGATCTTGTCCAGCCGCAAGCGCCGGATGTAGGAGCCCACGGTCTCCCCGCCTCGCGAGAACTGGGAGTGTAGG
>JALEWQ010000035.1 GCA_022783305.1 Trueperella sp.
CACACGTTGGCGCTCCCGCCTAGAGGAGGTGTTCGGGCACCAGCTCGGCCGACTCGACGTCGTCGGGAAGCGGGCGCAACACGCGGGCGGGGTTGCCCACCGCGATGACGTTCGCCGGCAGGTCCTTCGTCACGACCGCGCCCGCACCGACCACCGTGTTCTCCCCGATCGTCACGCCCGGAAGCACGATGACGCCGGCACCGAGCCACACGTTGTCACCGACGACGATCGGGCGGCCCGACTCCCAGCCCTCGCGCCGCGGGGTGGCTGGGAGGGGATGCTCCGCGGTCAGCAGCTGGACGCGCGGGGCGATCTGGCAGTTCTTGCCGACTTTAATCTCGGCCACGTCAAGGAAGACGCAGTCGAAATTGATAAAGGTGCCCGCACCAATGTGGGTGTGGGCTCCGTAGTCGCAGTAGAACGGCGTGCGGATGGTGGCGCCGTCGCCGAAGCTACCGAACAGCTCGCCTGCCACAGCCGCGATCGCATCCGTGTCGTCGCTGGGCAGGGCGTTGATCTTATCCTGGAGGCGCATCGAGCGCGCGAAAGCCGCCTCAAAGGCGTGGCCCTCCACGCGGTAAAGCTTACCGGAGGTCATCCGCTCAAACTGTTCCTCGGACCGCTCCATGGCTCCTCCTCGCTCATTCATGCGCCTTGCACGCCTTCCCATCCTACCCGGTTGGCTCGCGGGCACAGAAAATGGGCACCCCCGCAGGGGCGCCCATCCTCTTGTCCTAGCTTACTTGATCAGACCGAGGGCGCGGACCGCCTCGAGCTCCTCCTGAGCAGCCTTGATGTTGCGGTCGATGCCCACGCGGGTGGCCTCGGAGATCTCCAGGCCCTCGACGATCTCCCACTCGCCGCCCTTGGAGGTGGCAGGGAAACCGAAGATGAGGCCCTCGGGGACGCCGTAGTGCGAGCCGTCCGAGTAGACGCCGGGGGTGACCCAGTCGCCTTCCGGCGTGCCGTTGACCCAGTCGAAGACGTGGTCGATAGCAGCCGACGCGGCCGACGCAGCTGAGGAAGCGCCGCGCGCCTCGATGATGGCGGCGCCGCGCTTGGCGACGGTCGGCACGAAGTAGTCCTCCAGCCAGGCCTGGTCCACCAGCTCGAGTGCGGGCTTGCCGTTGACGGTGGCCCAGGTGACGTCCGGGTGCTGATCGGCGGAGTGGTTGCCCCACACGGTCATCTTCTTGATGTCGGCCACGCGGGCGCCGGTCTTCTCAGCGAGCTGGGAGATGGCCCGGTTGTGGTCAAGGCGCATCATGGCGGTGAAGCGCTCCTTCGGGACGTCCGGGGCGTGCTGCATGGCGATCACAGCGTTGGTGTTGGCCGGGTTGCCGACGACGAGGACGCGGATGTCATCAGCCGCGTGGTCGTTGATGGCCTTGCCCTGCGGGCCGAAGATACCGCCGTTGGCTTCGAGGAGGTCGGCACGCTCCATGCCCTTGGTGCGCGGACGGGCGCCCACGAGCAGGCCGACGGAGGCGCCATCGAAGGCCTTGTTGGCGTCATCATAGATGTTGACCGACTCTAGCAGCGGGAACGCCGAGTCATTGAGCTCCATCGCGGTGCCCTCGGCGGCCTTCAGGCCCTGGGGGATCTCAAGCAGGTTGAGGCGAACCGGGACGTCATGGCCCAGCAGCGCGCCGGATGCGATGCGGAAAAGAAGCGCGTAGCCGATGTGGCCGGCTGCGCCCGTGACGGTGACGGTAACGGGAGACTTTGCCATGTAGATAAACTCCTTCATTGGATTCCACGCGCCGATGCGCGCACGCACCAAGTCTATCGCCGTAGCACCGACAAATTGTCGTCTTATGTCCCAAACCCGGATCACGAGACGAGCTTGGAGACGGCCAGCACCTTTGGCGGCATGGCCCGGTCAAGCTCCCATTCGACCGCCATTGGCTTAGATCCGCGGTGGGTGACGTATCGCGCCGTACCCAGGCACGTGTAGGGCTCGGTGCCGATTTCTCCCGTTTTCGCTTCGCGCACAAAAATCACGACGTCACTACCCCGGCTCGCGTGATGAATGTAGCGCTGTCCCGTCGGAGAGTTCTCGCCCGTCGTCGACTGCGATTCCCAGTGGAAGCGAGAAGGGGAGATCGCATAATCGCGGTAGAGCGTGGTCGGCGAGTAGTCGGCCTCGGACTTCTTGAGGGTGACAAGCAGAATGTCCACGCCCATATGCTCGACGAACTTCACCCCTTCGCGCACGTTTCCGGGCTTCTCCCTGTCCCTCGTGCCGACGCCGAAACCGGCCAGCAGCTCCTCGCGCGTGTAGCGGGCGTGGCTGAGGATCGGCACGCCGGCAAGCCTGCCCGGTAGCGGGCGGGCCACGGTCCGCGTCATGTCCTCGCGCACGTCGAGCACCTGCTCGATCTCCGCGCGCAGGAGGCTCGAGTGAGCCGCCTCCCACAGCTTGGCGACCATCTCGCCGGGGTCTCCTGTGGGCCATAGCGTAAAGAACAGCATCGGCGCGTAGCAGGCCTGCACGCCCAGCCCGGCGAGCGCGGCTTGCGCCTCCCCGAGCGTCTCGGCGAGGGCGAACGTACCAAGGATCTTGCGGTAGGCGGCGATGCGCGGGCGGTCGTTGACATGGGTGAACGCTCGGATGCGCCTGAGCAGGTTGAGCTCGACCACGCTGGCCTGCCCGACCGCCTCTCCCCCGTCGAGTGCGAGGCTCGCCAGCGTCTGCCACGAGCGCGCTACTCTGCGTCCCCCGACGGTCACCGGGGACGTGCTCGCATAGATGTCAGCGAGGGAGCGGTCAGCGTCGTGAAGGTAGGAACGCAGCGTGTAGGGTCGGACGTCGCCGGCGTGAACGCCGATGTCGCGAATTAGCTGGGAAGCGCTGAGCTTAGCTTTGTGCGCGAGGTTTTTGAGCACCTCGTCCTGGGTGACGCGATCGAGCTCGATGTGGCAGCCGGCCGGGAGGAACGGAAAGCCGGCCTCGACAGCCTTGCGCAGCTTGCGCCGGCCGAGGCCTGTCAACGCGCGGAGCTTGATGTCGAAGCGGAAGTCGGCGTTCTGGTGACCCACGAAGTCGAGCACGGTGAGCACGGCCTTGGTGGGCGTCCGGCGCAGTCCGCGCCCAAGCTGCTGGAGGAAGATCGTGGCCGACTGTGTGGGGCGGGCCATGATGATCGTGTCAACGTCGGGAATGTCGAGGCCCTCGTTAAACAGGTCGACGGTGAAGATCACCTTCACCTCGCCCGAGCGTAGCGCCGCGAGCCCATCCTCGCGCTCGACTCGGCTGGAACCGCCGTGAAGCATGAGGGCGGGGATGCCGCTGCCGGTGAAGTAGTCGGCCATGAAGCGGGCATGCTCGACCGTCACGCAGAAGCCGAGCGCCTTCATCTGGCTCACGTCAGTGACGTACTTCGCGGTGTTCTCCACGATCTTGGCGGCGCGGTCGCGGTCGGCCAGGTACAGCCGGGCGAGCTCTGCCTGGTCGTACTGGCCACGCCGGAATGCGACGCGGCTGAGGTCCGTCCCGTCCGCGATGCCGAAGTAGTGGAAGGGCACGAGCAGGTCGGCGTCGAGCGCATCCCACAGCCGCAGCTCGGAGGCAATGCGCCCTCCGAAGAACTCCTCCGCCACGCTCACCCCGTCCCCGCGCTCCGGGGTCGCCGTCAGCCCCAGCAGCTCCATGGGGGTGAAATGGGACAAGACCTTGCGGTAGGAGGCCGCGTGGGCGTGGTGGAACTCGTCGATGACGACGACGTCGAAGCGGTCCGGCTCAAAGATCTCGGGATTTGCCAGGGATTGAACCGAGGCGAAGACGTGGTCGCCGTGGGCGGGGCGTTGCCCGTCCACGAGAAGCTCGCCGAAGGAGCCGTCGCGGAGCACGTCGCGGTAGGTGCGGAGCGCCTGGAGGAGGATCTCCCTGCGATGAGCGACGAAGAGAAGGCGCGGCAGGACACGCCTCCCGTCACCGTTCAGACGATCGATAAGTCGCACGTAGTCGAGCGCCGCCACCACCGTCTTGCCGGTTCCCGTCGCCGCGACCAACAGGTTCGCGTGGCGCCCGCCCTCCCGCTCGGCCTCCAGCTCGTCGAGCATGAGCTGTTGGTGCGGGTAGGGGCGCACGGCGAGGGCAGTGACTGACGACGTCGCGACGCGCGGCCCGGACAGCCCGCGGGCCTCACGCAGAGCCTCCTCGAGGCGGTCGGCGTCGGTTGCCGGGTCGTAGCGCTCGTAGTCGGCGGAGGACCAGTACGTGTCGAAGGTCGCCTCGAACTTGTCCAAGACCCGTGGCGTGGCGACCTGCGAGACGCGTACGTTCCACTCCACGCCGTCCGTCATGGCGCTGCGTGAGAGGTTGGACGAGCCGATGTAAGCGGTTGAGTAGCCGGAGTCGCGGTGGAAGATCCAGGCCTTGGCGTGCAGCTTCGTGGAGGCGGAGAAGTAGTTCACCCGCACCTGCGCGCCGAGCTTGGCAAGCTCGTCGAGTGCCTTACGGTCGGTTGCCCCGATGTAGGTGGTGGTCAGGACCCGGATGGGCACGCCGCGCCTGGCCAGCGACTCAAGGCCGGGCGTGAGTGTGCGCACGCCGGTCCACTTGATGAAGGAGCCGAGGAGGTCGACCCGGTCGGCGGAGGCCATCTCCTTGATGAGCTCCGCGGCGAGCCCCGGATCCTGCGGGCCATTCGTGAGCAGGGCGACGTCAGCAAGCGGGATCTCCGGGCGCTCCGGCGGGGCGTCGAAGGCGGGTCGGGACAGCGAAAGGAGCTGATCCGGGGAGGCCGGCCGGGTCGTGGAAGACCCCGATTTGGCGGATCCTGCGGGAGGACTCTCGCGGAGCGGAGAGGAATCAGGGAGAACCTCAAGGAGACGGTTCGCCAGTGCCAGCCGCTCCCCGGCCTCGACCTGGCTGAGTGCGGCCTCAATCCGGCCCGCCAGGTGCGTGGTAAGGATGTGAGGCGCGTCGGCGGCGTCGACCGCGGCACTGACCGCGCGCAGTTGCGTCGCCGCGAGCAATTCGGCAAGTTCGGCGTCGATGAGGCGCTCATAGAGGCCGGGGAGTAGCACGGGTGAGCCGACGGCGTCGTGCCTCGGTGCACCCGACCCTGCGCTGTTCTTCACCCGACCAGGCTAGCAGCTTGCCAAGCGTGGCACAGGCTCTCCCGCAGGGTCGGGCTAAGGCAGGTTGTGCGCTTCCGCGGCGCCCACTCGTGTCGACGGGCGCCGCGGCGACCGGGGCTGTGGCGGCGAGCGTCAGGCCTCGCGGCGGGAGGCCATACCGCGGCGCACGAGCAAGGCGCCAGCGGCGAGGCTGACAATTCCGGCAGCCGCAAGCGGGGCAACTGCCGAGCCGGTGTAGGCCAGCTCGGCCTTTCCACCGCCCTTCACCGTTGCCGCCGGGGTTCCGGTGGCGGGCACCACGGCGTTCGGGGTCCCCGTCGCATTGGCAACGACCGGCTCCGCCGTTGCCTCCGTGTCTGTCGCGGCGGACGGCGTCGTGTCGCCATCGGGGCTGGCGGCAGGGGCAGCCGGCGAGGCATCCTCGGCAGGGACGGGCGCGGCCGGAGCCGGCGGAACCGGGACTGCCGGGGAGTCGGGGGCCGGGGCCTGCGGAGCCGGGTCATTCGCTTCAGGTCGAGGCTGATTGCCGTCGGCTTCTTCGGTCGGTGAGTCGTCGGTCTCGGGTGTCGGCGTCGGCCCCTCAGGTGATGGATCGGGTGCCGGGGTCACCTGCGCGAAAGGAACCGCCTTCGCCCCCGTCTCCTTCTCAATCCATGACGCGAAGGGGCTGAGCTGCAGGGCACCGGATACTTCGCCGATCCAGTAGTTGTCGGCCACGTGCGAGCCGAGGATATTGATGCCCACCAGCTTGCCGTTGACGATAAACGGGCCACCCGAATCGCCATGGTTCGAGGTGCCATCGATGCCTTCAAGCCGGTAGACC